>JAYFSB010000086.1:0-6940 GCA_040946865.1 Burkholderia sp. | reverse complement strand
CACGATCGTCGATGCCACGTTGATCGGGGCATCGGGTTCGACGAAGAATGAACAGAAGGCGCGCGATCCCGCAACTGCTGCATGGGCAGGAGCGGCGCGTCTACAGCGACAACGCCTACGCAAGTCAGAAGGCACTGATTCATGGCAAGGCACCCAAAGCGCGCGACTTCACGAATCGGCGTACGCGTCGCAATGGCGTAGTCAACGAGGTGGCGCGCCGCAAGAACCGCAACAAGTCGAGGATTCGGGCCCGCGAAGAATGCGAACCGCGCCTTCGTCACCCTGGCGCTGGTCAATGTTTATCTGTGCCGCGCACGATTGATGGCACAGGTGCGTCCGTAATGGGCGAGAACCAGGCCTGGGGCCCGCCGACCATCTGAATGGCACCCAGGGACGACCGACAACAAACCAGGACAACTTCGTTCATGATCGATTCGCTTCGAAGGCTTGACGACATCGCGAATGTAGACACTTGATCAGCATTGCCTAAACAGATCCACACAGAGCAGCCGGGTAGTCGCAAAGGACGCCCGAACCATAGTCCTGAGTTACGGCGTCGTATCGCAATCGCCGCGTGCGAGCCAGGTGTTTCAGTCGCCAAACTGGCCCGTGAGCATCGTCTGAATGCGAATCTGGCGTTCGCCTGGCGGCACCGGCCTCGTGCCGAGCAAAGGGCGTCAGAGGCAACGCTGCTGCCAGTGATGGTCGTGAGCGATATGAGGCCGGAGGTCATCGCAGCGCCACCAATCAAACCGGAGATCGCGCAACTGGCCGTACCCGTTGGCATGATTGAAGTCTATATTGGACGAGCGGTGGTCAAGGTCGACAGCGTTGTTGACCCTGATATGCTGCGAACCGTATTGCAGAGTCTGCGATCATGATCTTTTTGCCTACCGGTACACGTATCTGGCTTGCGGCGGGCGTCACCGATAGGCGTTTCGGATTCCAGGGACTGGCTGCGAAAGTACGACAGCGCTCGAAGAAAATCCGCTGGGGGGCCATCTATTCATCTTCCGTAGGTGCCGCGGCGATCTCGTCAAGATGCTGTGGGCCACTGATGACAGGCTCTTGCTACTTGCAAA
The DNA here is from genome assembly GCA_040946865.1 of Burkholderia sp. Taxonomy (GTDB): domain Bacteria; phylum Pseudomonadota; class Gammaproteobacteria; order Burkholderiales; family Burkholderiaceae; genus Burkholderia. Next base: position 5,858 of record JAYFSB010000086.1, on the reverse strand, counting down.
GCGATGTGAGCGAGGTCGGTTTATCTGGCCGCCGGCCGCCGGTGTCAAGATCCATCTGACGAGCGCTCAGTTGTCGATGTTGCTCGAGGGCATCGATTGGCAACAGCCTCGGCGCACCGTCGTGCTGGCGATATTGTAACCCGCGCGCAAGGCTTGTAAATATGCGATGCATGTCCGATCATGCGCCACTTTCTGATACCGTTGCCGAGCTCCATGCCCTGGTGCTCGAGCAGCTGGCATCGATCGAAGAACAACAAGCCTCGTTCGAGAAAATGGTGCAAGAGCTGGCTGCGCGTGATTAGGAGATCAAACGCCTGAAGGCGCTAATCGACAAGCTCAAACGCATGTACTTCGGTCGCAAGCCCGAGCAACTCGATCGCCAGATCGAGAACCTCGAGACCTGTCTCGCGGGCACCACTGCCGCTGCATCTGCTGTGCGAAGAGATCGTGCGCGAACCCGATCTGGTTTGCCCGAGCTGCGGCCACATCGAACAGCCACCGATGCCAGGCCTGCCGATCGAGCGCAGCATTGTCCATCCCAGCACGCGACGGTGTGACGCTTGATCGTGCCAGCATGGGCCGCTGGGTCGGCCAGATCGCCGAGCTTTGCAAACCGCTGATCGAAGCGATCCAGCGCTACACGTTGCGTCCCGGCAAATTGCACATGGACGACACGCCGGTTGGCCGTGCTCGCGCCAGGCAACGGGAAGACCCTGTGACCGGTCGGTTCTGGATCTACGCACGCGACGATCGCCGCTCGGCGCTCGACTGAACCGGCTGCGGTATAATTCTACTTCTCGTCGGACCGCAAAGGCGTCTACCCTCAAACTCAGCTCGCGGCATTCCACGGCATTCTGCAGGCGGATGCCTACGCCGGCTTCGATCAACTGTACGCGAGTGGCGATGTTCATGAGGCAGCGTGCTGGGATCATGCCAGGCGCAAGGATACGACATCCACGCGAGCATGCCGAGCTCGGACACCCAGACATTGCTCGCGATGATTGGCGAGCGCTACGGCATCGGAGTCGATATCCGGGGCAAGCCACCCGATGAGCGCCTGCGCATACGTCAGGAAAAGGCCAAGCCGCTGCTCGCCACATTCGAGGCAACGATCAGGGAGAAGCTCGCGACGCTGTCGACCAAGTCCAAGCTCGCCAAAGCAATCAACTACTCGTTGAACCACTGGGCAGCGCTCATGTTCTCCTGCGAGGACGGTCGAGCCAAGATCAGCAACGCGCTTGCCGAGAACGCCCTACGCTGTGTCGCGCTCGGACGCGAGAATTATCTGTTCGTTGGCCCCGCCGCCGGAGGCGAGCGGGGCTGCTGCAATGTATAGTCTGATCGGGACGTGCAAGCTCAACGGCATTAATCCGCGCGCCTATCTGAAATACGTCCTGACCCACATCGCTAATTACATCATCATCCGCATCGACGAGCTGCTGCCCTGGAACGTCGCGGACAAGCTGCAGTCGGCCGCCATTCCTCCATCCACTACCTGATTGCCGACTAGATCCAGATAAATCGTGTCCACGATCGCTGATCGTGGGCGCGATCTCACGTGATCCACACAAATTCCACGCGCTTATCATCTTGCCTCACGCGCGTGCGAATGGGGGACCGGCCTTGCCGAGTCGCTTACCGATCAGCGGTTTGCAAAGCTCGGCGATCTGGCCGACCAGCGGCCCATGCTGGCACGATCAAGCGTCACACCGTCGCGCGCAGCGATCTCCGCTTGCCGATACAGCGGTTGATGATCCGATCCGCGAACTTCGACACAACGATATCGGCGAGCCCGCTGGGATGGGCAATGCTGCGCTCAATCGGTAGCGCTTGGCATCGGTGGCTGTTCGATGTGGCCGCAACTCGGGCAGAGCATCTTGCGCCGGATCGTGCGGATCACCTTGAACGCTGCCGCGACACGCGCAAGTTGCTCGGACACGTTCACCGAGCATCGGCATCTCAGTGCCGCCCGCGAGACGGGTTCCTTGCTACTCGCGGCCTTGTCCTTGCCCGTCTTCGCATGCTGCATATCGACAGCGCCGCGCCCGGCCGTCAGATCCTCGAGCCGGATTTCGAGGTTCTCGATGTGGCGATCAAGTTGCTCGGACTTGCGGCCGAAGTGCATGCGTTTGAGCTTGTCGATTAGCGCCTTCAGGCGTTCGATCTCCCGATCACGCGCAGCAAGCTCCTGCACCATTTTCTCGAGTGAGGCTTGTTGTTCTTCGACCGATGCCTGCTGCTCGAGCACCAAGGCATGGAGCTCGGCAACGGTATCAGAAAGTGGCGCATGATCGGACATGCGTCGCAGTTGACAAGCCTTGCGCGTGGGTTACAACATCGCCAGCGCGACGGTGCGTCGAGGCTGTCGCCAATCGATGCCCTCGAGCAACATCGACAACTGAGCGCTCGTCAGATGGATCTCTTGCCACTGTCGGCCTGCTGCCAGATAAACCGACCTCGCTCCAATCGCTTTGCAAGCAGCCAGAGCCTGTCATCAGTGGCCCACAGCATCTTGACGATGCTCGCCGCGGCGCCCACGGAAGATGAATAGGTGGGCCACCTAGCGGATTTTTTTCAAGCGCTGTCTGTACTTTTGCAGACAGTCTCTGGAATCCGAAACGCATATCGGTGACGCCCGCCGCAAGCCAGATACGTGTACCGGTAGGCAAAGAGATCATGATCGCAGGCTCTGCAATACGGTTCGCGGCATATCGGGGTCGACAATGCCGTCGACCTTGACCACCGCTCATCCGATCCGGACTTCAATCATGCCAACGGGTACGGCCGGTTTCGCGATTTACGGTTTGATTGGTGACGCTGCGATGACCTCTCCGGCCTCATATCGCTCACGACCGTCACTGGCAGCAGCGTTGCCTCTGACGCCCCCCTTTGCTCGGCACGATACCGGTGCCGCCAGGTGAACGCCAGATTCGCATTCAGACTATGCTCGCGGGCCAGTTTGGCGGCTGAAACACCTGGCTCACTGCGGCGATTGCGATGCGACACCGGAACTCAGGACTATGGTTCGAGCGTCCTTTGCGACTACCCGGCTTCTCTGTGTCTAACAAAATAGTGTCCATCACTTCGAAAATGATGGACACCACTTTGGCATCGATCTTTGCTGTCGTCTACGACAGACATGCCGAGTCGCTTACGAAGCTGCTGCGCGCTCAACTCGACGATCTCTGCCGTGCGGGGCCAGGAAAAACGATCCGCCTCGAGCCGTTTCATCAATAGTCCAAACCCGTTTCGCTGCGTACCGCAGCAACTTGGTACGATCGGCCCGCCGGTTTCGGAACCCGTACATCGCTCACCCGGACGGGTCGAGCTTCATCGATTGCTCGACCAGCACCGCCAGCCCGTTGATACTCTTGCGGAAATCGATTGCATCCCGATGCAAGTACACCTTCACATCGTCGTCGAAGCGGAACATGCTGTCCTCTCCAACGAATCCATCATCGCCGTCAGCAGATCAACGTCGGCGCTCGTACACAAGAACTTGACGCTCACGCCGTTGGGCAGACGCGCCCACATTCGCCGCCTCGATGTGCTAAACCCAGTCCATCACGTCTCCAGCAAGCTGAAAATGCTACCTGTAGCTCGTTTTTTTCAATCCATAAGCGCGGGTTCACGGGACGCTTACCGTTCTCCATCTTGTCCAGGGTGACGAACAGCGAGGTGCGTCTGACCAGCGTCGCGACCGAAGACGCATTACGCGCGCCCTTGATCAGGTCGCACTTCCTAGTGCTCTGGCACGATTTACTCGTCGATCTCAGCCGAACGATCGTGGATGCTGACCCTGTGCGGAATGCTGCCCCGGCGATCTTCGCCTCGCGCCCGGGGCCGTCGGCTCTTTGCGGGAGCCTGCACACAGACAGGCGATCAGTTCCGCTCGCAACTGGCCGCGCGGCAGGGCGTACAACGCGGTGTAGATCGTTGCGTGACTGGGCGGCCAGCAGAGTCGGCTCATCGGGGTTCGTGTTTCGCGGTATGCCCGCGATCTGTTTCTGTTCGGGAAAGTGTTGCTCACACAGCAACCGTTCGATCGTCGCCCACATGCGGACCCAGTCGGGCCGATCCTGCGGCACTGGCGCGCTGCTGGGCGAGCGACGCACGGCCCGGCCCCTTCTTCGCGGCCGGTTCCGGTGCGCGCTAGCCGTTACGGCGCAATTCGCGGCTCATCGAACTCGGCGCGTGATGCAAGCTTGCAGGCAATTGCCCGCTGCTTGCATCCCTGCTCAAGGCTCAGCTGGATCAGCGTGCGCTCTTCACAGCTCAAGTGTTTGTAAATTCCTATCGCAACACAATACCTTTCGGTAGGTGTTGCACTTCAGATTTCAGGCCGCCGTTCGTTTCGACCGGCGCGCTTAGGTACGTGCGCGCCTCGGCGAAGATCGCCGAGACGTCGCCGCGTGCCAGGCGTTTGCTGTCCGACAGCACCCGGCGCCAGCCACGCGCGCCATGCACGCCGCGGTAGAGGCCAAGCACGTGGCGCACGATCGCGCCCAGGTAGGTGCCGCGCGCGACTTCGTCGAAGCAATAGGCGATCAGCCGATCCTCGATTTCCTCGCGCGTCGGTGCCGCGCCAACGGCACCATAGAAGCGTGCGTCCACCTCGGCCAGCACAAAGGGGTTGTGATAGGCCTCGCGGCCCAGCATCACACCGTCGACGTGCCGCAGGTGTGTCTCGACTTCGTCCAACGTGGTGATGCCGCCGTTGATGAGGATCTCGAGATCGGGGAAATCCTGCTTGAGGCGGTAGGCATAGTCGTAATTGAGCGGCGGGATCTCGCGGTTTTCCTTGGGCGAGAGCCCCTTTAGGATCGCGTTGCGCGCGTGGACGATGAATACCTCGCAGCCCGCCTGGGCGACTGTGCCGACAAAATCGCGCACGAATGCGTAATCCTCGACCGCGTTGACACCAATCCGGTGCTTGACCGTCACCGGGATCGACACGGCGTCGCGCATCGCCTTCACGCAATCGGCCACCAGCGCCGGTTCATTCATCAGGTAGGCACCGAATGCGCCGCGCTGCACACGCTCGGAGGGGCAGCCACAGTTGAGGTTGATCTCGTCGTAGCCCCAGTTCTCGCCGAGCCGGGCCGATTTTGCTAGGTCCTCGGGCTCGCTGCCGCCCAGTTGCAGGGCGACAGGTGCTTCCTCGAGCGTGAATGCGAGATGGCGCGTGACGTCGCCGTACAGCAGGGCACCGGTCGTCACCATTTCGGTATAGAACCAGGTATGGCGCGAAATCGACCGATACAGCGACCGGCAATGGCGGTCAGTCCAGTCCATCATCGGCGCAACGGAAATGCGGCGATCCGTTGATTTTGTTATTTTTTTATTAAAACTCATAGAGTTACGACTATTTTAAATCTGTCTTTTTTCCTGCTATCGCCGGCTAATTTCGATTGTTTTTACATCCAAGCACTGCAATGTGTGCACCACAAAACTAGAAGTGTAGCACTGGCAAATGGGCACGATCTTACCGAAAAAACGAAAGGACAAGAGTATATGCCACCGTATTATACACATCTCGCATCAAACAGCCTATGCTACGTAGGGCCGGTAACGTTTCGGCCGCCGTTATGACGCGCTGCAGGCCTTCTCAGATCATCTTCGCACCGGGTTCGCCATCGCCTTTGCGGGCAAGAAAGCCACCGTATTAAGCCACTAGGCAAGTGTTCACATTTACGACTGGCCCAAACGCGCAGGCAAGCGATGCAAACACGAGATAGCTCTCGGCAAGCTCGTCATATCGAGTGGAGACGTAGCGCAAATGCATTAAGGCAATGCTGATCAAGTGTCTGCATTCGTGATGTCGTCAAGCCTGCGAAGCGAATCGATCATGAACGAAG
>JAYFSB010000085.1:0-6975 GCA_040946865.1 Burkholderia sp. | reverse complement strand
GACAACTTCGTTCATGATCGATTCGCTTCGCAGGCTTGACGACATCACGAATGCGGACACTTGATCAGCATTGCCTTTACGCAACGCGTCTGCTATACTCAAAAACCTCAAAAGTCTTTCTACGTGGTCCATGGTTTATGGTTTCTTTTTAGCTCTCTTGAAATTTGAGTGGGTTACGCGACATGTGGGTTGATCTTCGAGAAGTCAAGCTTGCCGGCGATCAGAAACGGCACGGTGCGCATGGTCGATGAGGTTGATGGTGGGGTATCTCCCGCGCGCCGTATCTCCCGCGCGCCTTTCGCTTGGCGGCCTGGGAAAGTCCGTTGATGGCTTCCAGCAAGCCGTTGGTCTGACGCGTCTGGGTTCAGTCGACGATGCCGTCGACATGACTGCGGATCACGCGGGCGACGTCCTTCATCGGATTGACCTGCGAGCGCATGACGTTCGTGTACCACTGTTCGAGCATGTCGCTGACGACGTTGATCTGCTTGCGATCGAGAAGCTCACGATAGCGCCACGCGCAGGCGGTCCGCTTGGTCGTGACGTTCACGAGCTCAGGGCATCGAAATCGGCGCGTTGCGCGGCGGTCAGCCGGTCGCGATCTTTCAGCAGCGGCCATCGCAATCCCTTGAGTTCCGGATCAGTTCGCTGCTGATTCGCCGCATTGGGTCCACGGCTTTCGACGTATGCGCGACGACGTGGAACTTGTCGAAGGTGATGCAAGCATTCGGCAGGTTCATCTCGACGCCTTTGATGAACGATGAACGCGGGCGACATGTCAATGCTGACCGACGTGATCTGCTCGGGCTCTCCCCCATGCTCGTGCATGGCTCTCGACGAACGCTTCGATTGTCGCAGCATCCTTGCCTTCGGTCACGAACACGACTTTGCGTTCGAGCGCATCAGCCACGAGCGTCAGGTAGTTGTGTCCGCGCTGGTAGGACGTTTCGTCGACGGCAATGCTCGTCATGTCGGACAGGTCGATCTCGTCGAGCGCGAGTTCGACATAGGTTTGCAAATGGCGTGCACCCGATGCCAGGACTCGCCGACGGTACGGACGATTGCGGTGAACGACATCTGCCCAGCATCAGCACCATGGCCTCGAACAGCAGCGTGAAGCCCTTGAGCTTTGCCGGCCCACTCAGGCTCGACGAACGCCACGCGGCCGTCAGGCAGCTTGATGCGAAGCGTGCACTCTTCGAAAAAGTAGTCGTACTGGAAGAAGTTCAAGTGCCAGTAACACTTGACAACGTTGTCGTGCACGGAATGGCCGCCGGCGATCTCTGGATTCGGGAAGCGATTGCCGGCAACGAAATCAATGCCGCTCACGAACCACGGATCACTGATATCCAAAGCCATCTCGAACAACTTGCTATGCATGATTACCGTCGCTCACGTGCAAATCGGGCAATTTACTACCCACTCGAAATTCAACAGAGCCTCTTTTTTCGGTGACGGGCCATGACGATCATTCGCGTTAAAGAAAACGAGCCTTTCGAAGTCGCGATGCGTCGCTTCAAGAGGATGATCGAGAAGAACGGTCTGCTGACCGAACTTCGCGCGCGCGAGTTTTACGAAAAGCCGACAGCCGAGCGCAAGCGTAAGAAGGCGGCCGCCGTGAAGCGACACTACAAGCGCATCCGCAGTCAGGCGCTGCCGAGGAAGCTCTACTGAACGCGGTTCTGCCCCCCTCCCCCCAATATTTCAGGTGTAGCAGCTTGATCAGGCGGCGCACCGGTAGTCCACCAGGCAGCGGGCTGTCGATGCCGGATTCGAGCAAACCCGCTTGAGCAAGCTCTCAAGCGGGTTTTTGTGTTGATGCTCAGATGCTCTGAGCATCCCATATTCTCTCCCCCCGGGTGAAGCAATGAGTTTGAAAGACCAGATCAGCGAAGACATGAAGGCCGCAATGCGCGCGAAGGACAGCGCGCGGCTCGCCACGATTCGCCTGCTGCTGGCCGCGATCAAGCAACGCGAGGTGGACGAGCGCCTCATGATTGGCGACGCCGGCGTGGTGACCGTGGTCGACAAGATGCTCAAGCAGCGCAAGGATTCGATCACTCAGTTCCAGGCCGCTGGCCGCGACGACCTGGTCGCGCAGGAACAATCCGAAGTGGCGGTGTTGGTCGCCTACATGCCGGCGCAGCTCTCGGAGGCCGAGGTGGCCGACGCGGTGCAGACCGCAATCGTCGAGGTGGGTGCCGCCGGCCCGCAGGACATGGGCAAGGTGATGGGCATGCTAAAGGCCAGGCTGGCCGGCAAGGCTGACATGACGGCCGTATCTGCGAGCGTCAAGGCCACCCTGTCGAAGTGAGTGCCGAGCGGGTGCCCCGTGGTGCCTGCCGGCTCCTGTCCACGCCTGTATCGTGATTCCGGGTTTCTTTCTCCAGGAACTGCTGAACCGCGTCGACATCGTCGACGTGGTGGGCCGCTACATCCAGCTCAAGAAGGGCGGCACCAATTTCATGGGGCTCTGCCCATTCCACAACGAGAAGAGTTCGTCGTTCACCGTCAGCCCGACCAAGCAGTTCTATCACTGCTTCGGCTGCGGCGCACACGGCACCGCGATCGGTTTCCTGATGGAGCATGCCGGGCTGACCTTCCCTGAAGCCGTGCAGGAACTGGCGCAGCCGGTTGGCTTGACTGTCCCGCATGAGCCCTCGATGCGCGGCGGTGGTGGAAGCGGTTCGCTGTCGGCTGCCTCGAAATCGGTCACCACCGCGCTGACCGATGTGATGCAGACGGCCAGCGACTATTACCGCAAGCAGCTGCGCGGCGCGACCAATGCGATCCAGTACCTGAAGAAGCGCGGCCTGACCGGCGAGATCGCGATGCGCTTCGGGCTCGGTTACGCGCCAGACGGCTGGCAGAACCTCGAGACGGCCTTCGAAGACTACCGCAGCGACACGCTGGTCGATGCCGGCCTGGTGATCGTCAGCGAAAAGACCGATGCGCAAGGCACCGCACGCCGCTACGACCGCTTCCGCGAGCGGATCATATTCCCGATCCGCAACGTCAAGGGCAACGTGATCGGCTTCGGCGGCCGTGTGATCGATTCGGGCGAGCCCAAGTACCTCAACTCGCCCGAGACGCCGCTGTTCAACAAGGGCAGCGAGCTGTACGGGCTGTTCGAGGCACGCCTCGCGATCCGCGACCAGAAGTACGCGCTCGTGGTGGAGGGCTACATGGACGTGGTGGCGCTCGCCCAGCTCGGCTTCCCGAACGCGGTGGCCACGCTCGGCACGGCCTGCACACCGATCCACATGCAGAAGCTGCTCAGGCAGACCGATACGGTGGTGTTCAGCTTCGACGGCGACGCGGCCGGGTGCCGCGCCGCGCGCCGCGCGCTCGAGGCTTGCCTGCCGCATGCGGCCGACAATCGCACGATCCGCTTCCTGTTCCTGCCGACCGAGCACGACCCAGACAGCTACGTGCGCGAATTCGGTGCCGAGGCATTTTCGGACCAGGTGCGCCGCGCCATGCCGTTGTCGCACTTCCTGCTCAACGAGGCAATTGCGGGCAAGGAGCTCGACCAGCCGGAAGGGCGCGCCAAGGCGCTGTTCGAGGCGAAACTGCTGTTGAAGGCCTTGCCGGCCAATGCGCTGTGCGCGCAGATCATGCACATGTTCGCTGATCGCCTGAATATCCCGTTCGAGGAAGTGGCGAGCCTGAGCGACGTCGACGCACGGATCGCCACGCCGGCCCGCCAGGCACCCGCGCGCGCCGACCGGCGGCGCGTGCCCGACAACGAGAAGCGCACGCTGCGCAACCTGGTGATGTATCCGCACATCGTGACCCTGCTCGACGAGAATGATGTCGCGACCCTTCGTGGTCTGCCGAGAAATGGGGAGCTATTCGACGAGGTGTTCGCGATCTCGCGCGAGCTGGGTGATGCGGCCGAATTCCGGCTGTTGTCCGACGTTCTCCGTAATACGGCGAACGCCGAAACCTACGACGAAATCTTCCGCGAAATTCTCGACTATGATGAAAATGTCCGGGAACTGCTGCTGCAAAGCCCCGTGGACGAGGCCGACCAGGAGGCCGTACGCGAGCGCGAACGGATCGCGGGGGAGGAGCTGAAGGCAGCCGTGCTGAAGATGCGTTACGACGCCTGTAACGACCGGCTGAATCAGCTGTCGCGCCAGGCGACACATTCTCCGGAGGAATTGGCCGAACTGATGGCGCTCAATCGGGCGCGCACGGACATGAAGTCAAGACTGGGGCTGTAAACGAGGAACAACCGGGTGGGCGAGAAGCTTGTCCAAGCCTGCTACAATACAAGGTTTTAAGCGGTTTTTTCTCCTCCTTAAGCACTAAACACAAACACAAACACAAACACAAACACAAACACAAACACAAAGACGAAGGCGAAGGCGAAGGCGAAGGCGAGATTCGCGATGGCAAAGACGACGGGCGGGAAAAGATCAGTAGGCAAGGGCTCCGACGAGCCGACCGGCAAGGTCACGAAGGCCAGCACTGCATCTTCCGCGAAGTCGTCCTCCGGCGCGTCGCTAGTTGGCAGGAAACGCACTGCGGTCGGCACCGCCAAGGCTGCGCTGGCACCAACGGTTCGCGCATCACGGGCCGTCGCGAAATCCGAATCGCGTATGGCACCCAAGCTGTCGGCGAGACGGTCGAGTGCGAATAGCGCAAGGGCAGCGGCTGCCGCCGTGGACGAAACGGCAGTACGCACTACTACTCAAGCATCCACGGTTCAAGAGGCTGTTGTCCAGCAGCCGCGAGTCGATTTAGCCGGTATGGCGAACTCCATGACGAAAAAGCTGAACGAAGTATCCGTCGATGACAACGCAACCCAGAGCGACGAGCGGCCCGCCGCTGCAGCGGGCAAGGAAAAAACCAAGGCGCGGGATCGTCGCGCGAAGGAAAAGCTACTGCTGAAGGAAGCGTTTGCGACGAGCCAGCCCGGCACGGCCGAGGAGCTCGAGGAGCGGCGCGTCAAACTGCGCGCGCTCATCAAGCTGGGCAAGGATCGCGGCTTCCTGACGTACGCGGAAATCAACGATCACCTGCCCGACAACTTCACGGAAACGGAAGCGCTCGAAAGCATCATCGGCACGTTCAACGACATGGGCGTAGCGGTCTACGAGCAGGCACCGGACGCCGAGACGCTGCTGCTGAACGACAACGCGCCGGCCGCGTCGTCGGATGACGAGGTTGAGGAAGAGGCGGAAGTCGCACTGTCAACGGTCGATTCCGAATTCGGCCGCACCACCGATCCGGTCCGCATGTACATGCGTGAAATGGGCACGGTGGAGCTGCTCACGCGTGAAGGCGAAATCGAGATAGCGAAGCGCATCGAGGACGGCCTGCGCCACATGGTGATGGCCATCTCGGCATGCCCGACGACGATCGCCGACATCCTGGCGATGGCCGAGCGCGTCGCGAACAACGAAATCCGCATCGACGAACTGGTTGACGGGCTGAACGATCTGAACGCCGACGGTTTCAACGCGAAGGAAGCGGAAAAAGTCGAGCAGGCGAACGATGACAGAGAAGAAGCCAGCGAGAGCGCAGAGGAAGAGGACAACGACGGTGCCGCCCAGACCACCGCCAACGCCACTCAGCTCGAAGCGCTCAAACGCACCTCGCTCGAGAAGTTCGCCCTGGTCAGCGAATGGTTCGACAAGATGCGCCGCGCTTTCGAGAAGGAAGGCTATAAGTTGAAGTCCTATCTGAAAGCGCAGGAAACGATCCAGAACGAGCTGATGTCGATCCGCTTCACGGCGCGTACCGTCGAGCGTCTGTGCGACACGCTGCGTGCCCAGGTCGACGAGGTGCGTCAGGTAGAGCGCCAGATTCTGCACATCGTGGTCGACAAGTGCGGCATGTCGCGTTCGGAATTCATCTCGCGTTTCCCGGGCAGCGAGACAGATCTGGGCTGGGCTGAGAAGATCGCCACGGAAAGTCATTCGTACAGCGCGATCCTGCAACGCAACGTGCCGGCCATCCACGAACAGCAACAGCGCCTGCTGGATCTGCAGGCGCGCGTGGTGCTGCCGCTCAAAGATCTGAAGGAAACCAACCGTCAGATGGCGGCAGGCGAACTGAAAGCGCGCCAGGCCAAGCGTGAAATGACCGAGGCTAACCTGCGTCTGGTGATCTCAATCGCGAAGAAGTACACCAACCGCGGCCTGCAGTTCCTCGACCTGATTCAGGAAGGTAACGTCGGTCTGATGAAGGCGGTGGACAAGTTCGAATACCGTCGCGGCTACAAGTTCTCGACCTACGCGACGTGGTGGATCCGCCAGGCGATCACGCGTTCGATCGCGGACCAGGCACGTACTATCCGGATTCCGGTTCACATGATCGAGACGATCAACAAGATGAACCGGATCGCGCGCCAGATTCTGCAGGAAACCGGTCTCGAGCCGGATTCAGCAGCCCTGGCCGAGAAGATGGAGATGCCGGAAGACAAGATCCGCAAGATCATGAAGATCGCGAAGGAACCGATCTCGATGGAAACGCCGATCGGCGATGACGACGATTCTCATCTCGGCGACTTCATCGAGGACTCGAACATGGTCGCTCCGGCCGACGCTGCGCTGCACGCCAGCATGCGCGATGTCGTCAAGGACGTGCTTGACTCGCTGACGCCGCGCGAGGCTAAGGTGCTGCGGATGCGTTTCGGTATCGAGATGAGTACCGATCACACGCTGGAAGAAGTCGGCAAGCAGTTCGACGTCACGCGTGAGCGGATCCGCCAGATTGAGGCCAAGGCGCTGCGCAAGCTGCGTCACCCGAGCCGTTCGGACAAGCTGAAGTCGTTCTTGGAAGGGAACTGATCGGCCGTCAAGGTCAGGGCTTCCGCATGAAGAAGTCAGTGTGGCAAGGGTAAGCGGGTGGAAGTTTAGTGGTTGTAAACCATTGGCGTGCTGGGGTTAAGGCAATGCTGATCAAGTTCACCGTCCCCGTGGTTCAGCCGTTATAGATCGGTGGATATGACCCGAGCAAGGC
>JAYFSB010000084.1:0-7010 GCA_040946865.1 Burkholderia sp. | reverse complement strand
GATTCGGGCTCGCGTCGAACACGTATTCGCCGTGGTCAAGCGGCTGTGGGGCTTCACGAAGGTGCGCTATCGCGGGCGCGCGAAGAATGCGAACCGCACCTTCGTCGCCCTGGCGCTGGCCAACGTTTATCTGTGCCGGGCACGATTGATGGCACAGGTGCGTCCGTAATGGGCGAGAACCAGGCCTGGAACCCGCCGACCATCTGAATGGCACCCAGGACAACCGACAACAAACCAGGACAACTTCGTTCATGATCGATTCACTTCGCAGGCTTGGCGACATCACGAATGCAGACACTTGATCAGCATTGCCTCAACATCGATTTCGTTGCCGGCAGTCGCTTTCCGCATTCAGAGATCGCCGGCAGCCATCCCGTGCACGACACCGTTGTCAAGCGCTACCGGCACTTGAACTTCTTCCAGCACGACTGCTTTCTCGATGTGCGCACGCCTCGCATCAAGCGTCCTGACGGCTGCGTGGCGCTCGTCAATTCTGAGTGGACCGCGGCAAGCTCAAGGGCTTCACGCTGCTGTTCGAGGCAATGGTGCTGATGCTCGCCAAGCAGATGTCGTTCATCACCGCAGTCGCCCGTACCGTCGGCGAGCTCTGGCATCGGGTGAACACCATTTGCAAACGCTATGTTGAACTCGCGCTCGCCGAGATTGACCTGTTCGACATGACGAGCATTGCCGTCGACGAAACGTCCTGTCAGCGCGGACACAACTACCTGATGCTCGTGGCTGATGCGCTCAAACACAAAGTCGTGTTTGTGACCGAAGGCAAAAGGACGCTGCGACGATCGAAGCGTTCGTCGCGAGCCGTTCGTCGCGAGCCTGAGGGAGAGTCCGAGCATATTACGTCGGTCAGCATTGACATGTCGCCCGCGTTCATCAAAGGCGTCGAGACGAACCTGCCGAATGCTCGCATTACCTTCGACAAGTTCCACGTCGTCGCTCATGCGTCGAAAACCGTGGACCAAATGCGGCGAATCGAGCAGTGAACCGATTTGGAACTCAAGGGATTGCGATTGGCCGCTGCTGAAGGATCGTGACCGGCTGACCGCCCGCGCGCGGCTCTATCGCGAGCAATTTCGGGAGATTCTCGATCGCAAGCAGATCAACATCGTTGGCGACATGCTCGAGCATGTGGTGCACGAACGTCATGCGCTCGAAGATCGATCCGATGAAGGACGGCGCCCGCATGATCCGCAGTCATGTCGACGGCATCGTCGCCTGGACCCAGACGCGTCAGACCAACGCCTGCCTGGAAGCCATCAATGGACTCTTCCAGGCCCCCAAAAAAGCGAAAGGCGCGCGCGAGGATACACCAACCTCACGACCATGCGCACCGTACTGTTTCTGATCGCCGGCAAGCTCGACTTCTCGAAGATCAACCCACATGTCGCCTAACCCACTCAAATTTCAAGAGAGCTACATGTATTGACCTCTGTTCGATAGGCATCGCGTTTGATCGCACCGCCATGCGTGTTCAATGCAACAATGCTTACTTGCCGGCGGCTGCCGCAACGACCTTCTGCGCGGCTTCTTCCATGCTGTCCGCCGAGATGATCGGCAGGCCCGACTCGGCCAGCATCTTCTTGCCCAGGTCTTCGTTGGTGCCCTTCATGCGCACCACCAGCGGCACGCCGAGGTTCACGGCCTCCGAACCGGCGATCACGCCTTCTGCGATCACGTCGCAGCGCATGATGCCGCCGAAGATATTGACCAGGATTGCCTTCAGGTCTGGATTCTTCAGCATCAGCTTGAACGCTTCCGTGACCTTCTCGGTCGTCGCGCCACCGCCGACGTCCAGAAAGTTCGCCGGTTCGCCACCAAACAGCTTGATGGTGTCCATGGTAGCCATCGCCAGGCCCGCGCCGTTTACCAGGCAGCCTATGTTGCCGTCCAGCGAGATGTAGGCGAGATCGAACTTCGAGGCTTCAATTTCAGCCGGATCTTCTTCATCCAGATCGCGGTAGGCGACAATTTCCGGGTGACGGAACAGCGCGTTCGAGTCGAAGTTGAACTTCGCGTCGAGGGCGGTGACCTTGCCGTCGCCAGAGACGCTCAGCGGATTGATTTCAGCCAGCGATGCGTCGGTTTCCCAGAATGCCTTGTACAATCCTTTCAGGATCGCGCGCACTTGCGGAATCGAGGCAGCCGGCACGCGGATCTTCGCGGCGAAGTCGTCAGCCTGGTCGTCGAGCAGACCGGTCGACGGCTCGACGACAACATTGTGGATCAATTCCGGGTGCTTTTCGGCAACTTCCTCGATGTCCATGCCGCCTTCGCTCGAACCCATCAGAACGATCTTTTGCGACACGCGATCGACGACGAGGCTGACATACAGTTCCTGCTTGATGTCGGCACCTTCCTCGATCATCAGACGGTTGACCTTCTGGCCTTCCGGACCGGTCTGGTGTGTGACAAGCTGCATGCAGAGGATCTGACTCGCGTACTCGCGAACCTGCTCGATCGACTTCGCCACCTTCACGCCGCCACCCTTGCCACGGCCACCCGCGTGAATCTGAGCCTTCACGACCCACACCGGGCCGCCCAGCTCTTCTGCCACCTTGACGGCCTCGTCCACCGAGAACGCAGGCTTGCTGCGCGGGACCGCGACGCCGAATTTCCGCAGGATTTGCTTACCCTGGTACTCATGAATCTTCATGCATGATTCCTTCAGGCTTAGAGTTGAATTACAAGTCGATTGACAGTCGCTTCTTTCTACTGATGTTTCCGATTATTCGTGCGCGCTACCCGCGCCGAGCCATGTCGGAATGAACGGTTTGGCCCGCCGTGCGTCGCGCGTCGCCTCGTGACCACCGAGCCGCTTCGCTCCGCACCACGGCCGCCCGCGCAGACGCGCGCCCGACGGCGAACCCGCGATCCGGGCGTGGTGCGCGGGGAAAGGACGGGGAAAAGACAGGGTAGAGGGGGGCGACGTGGGCTCGACAGGCGGAAATGGCGGCTTCGTTGCGACCGGAACAGAATGGAATGCCCCGGCCGGACGACGCGGCGGCGTCGACGAAATGAGGTTCGCGATCGGAGGTCATACTGGGCCTGGATTCATGGATCGGCTGTCCGCCCGGTTGCGTGACCTTCATCGAACCCGCCGCGCTGGTCGGTGATCACCGGAGCTGCCCCTGGCTGGCGCAACACGGGCTCGAATGACGGCATGCGAAAGGTTGAAACCGAACCGAGTTGGAAAACTGGAATATTCTAGCATATTGGGTATTTGTCGCGATACCACGAATATCCGGTGCAGGGCTTCCGCATGAAGGCCCTTGTCAGGCAAGGTGGAGAATGGACTCACACCATCAATGTCCCACGCGGCGAGGTTATGCCTCTGTTGAATTTCGAGTGGGTGGTAAATTGCCAGATTTGCACGTGAGCGACGGTAGTCATGCATAGCAAGTTGTTCGAGACGGCTTTGGGTATCAACGATCCGTGGTTCGTGAACGGCATCGATTTCGACGCGGCTGCAAAGCGGTTGACGGTCAACATCGATGTCGTTGCCGGCACTTGAACTTCTTCCAGCACGACTGCTTTCTCGAAGTACGCACGCCTCGCATCAAGCTGCCTGACGGCCGCGCGTGGCGGCCGCGCGTGGCGCTCGTCGAGCCCGAGTGGGTCAGCAAGCTCATGGGCTTCACGCTGCTGTTCGAGGCAATGGTGCTGATGCTCGCCCAGCCGATGTCGTTCACCGCAGTCGCCCGTACCGTCGGCGAGTCCTCGCACATGACGAGCATTGCCGTCAACGGGACGTCCTACCAGAGCGGACACAACTACCTGACGATCGCAGCGTTCGTCGCGAGCCTGCGCGAGCACGGGGGAGAGCCCGAGCAGATCACGTCGGTCAGCATTGATATGTCGCCCGCGTTCATCAAAGGCGTCGAGACGAGCCTACCGAATGCTCGCATCACCTTCGACAAGTTCCACGTCGTCGCTCATGCGACGAAAGCCGTGGACTCAATGCAGTGAATCGAGCAGCGAACCGATCCGGAACTCAAGGGATTGCGATGGTCACTGCTGAAGGATCGCGACCGACTAACCGCCGCGCAACGCGCCGATCTCAGATGCCCTGATCGTGAACGTCACGGCCAAGCGAATCGCCCGCGCGTGGCACTATCGCGAGCAACTTCGGGAGATTCTCGATCGCAAGCCGATCAATGTCGTCAGCGAAATGCTCGAGCAGTGGTGCACGAACGTTATGCGCTCGAAGGTCGATCCGATGAAGGACGTCGCCCGCATGATCCGCAGTCATTTCGACGGCATCGTTGCCTGGACCCAGACGCGTCAGACCAACTGCTTCCTGGAAGCCATCAACGGACTCTTCCAGGCCGCCAAGCGAAAGGCGCGCGGATACACATGTGCACCGTGCTGTTTCTGATCGCCGGCAAGCTCGACTTCTCGAAGATCAATCCACATGTCCCGTGACACACTCATTTTTCAAGAGAGTCGGAATTCAGCGCTATGGTTCGGGCGGCCTTTGCGACTATCCGACTTCTCTGAGTCTAACAAAGTGGTGTCCATCACTTCGAAAATGATGGACACCACTTTGGCGTCGATCTTTACTGACGCCTACGACGGCCATGCCGAGGTGCTTACCAACGGGGCTGCTGTTGCACTTCAACCTTGAAACCGCCCTCGACAGCGAGATCTGAGCGCGGGAAAACGACGTCACAATAAATAAAGACCGCCCTCGGGCGGCCTTTGCACTGTGCGCGAAGCGGTTTGTTCCGGGGAACCGCCCTGGCGAGAAACTGCTTAGAAGCGGTGACGCAGGCCGAGGTTGACCATCGTCTGCGTGTTCGTGCCGGCGTAGCCGTACGAACCAATCGATGCCTGGGCCGCGACCACGGCCCGTCACGCTGTCGCGCGTGGTGCCGCTGGCGTGCTGGTAGGCGGCCGTCATGTAGATGTCGGTGCGCTTGGACAGCGTGTAGTCGGCACCCAGCGGAGTCTGGTGATAGGTCGCCGAGGTATCGCCGCTGGCCTTGGTGTAGCTGTAGCCGACGCCGAGCAGTAGGGCAGCGGTGGCCTGGTAGTTCAGGAAGCCCTGGCCGGTGTTGTAGTGCTCGTTCTGGCCGAACAGCGAGGAGCTGTCGCGACGGTATTGCGCGTTGCTGTAGCCGCCGCCGAAGGTGAACGTGCCCCACACGTACTGGCCGGCGATGCGGGCGATGCCGATCGAGTGCGCGGTCTGGTAACCGAGGTTGATCGGGCCGTCGAAGGTGCCGTCCGAGGTGCTCGACCAGGTCGAACGCGGGCCGAGGTCGACAGCCGTGTTGGTGGCGTAGTAGTAGCCGCCGGCGACGCTGAGCGGGCCGCCGTTGTATAATAGCGCGGCCGCGTACGACTGCTTCGAGCTGGTCGAGCCGGCCACGCCGCCGAACGAGTACATCGCCTCAAACTGCACGCCGGCGAACAGCGGCGAGGTGTACTTGACCGCGTTGTCGACGCGGAAGCTGTTGTCGTAGTTGTCAACGTCGCCGGCCGTCGGGAAGGCGCTGCCTAAGTAGTTGCCGGCCGTGATCGGCTGCACCAGGTCGATCAGAGGATCGTACTGGCGGCCCAGCGTGAGCGTGCCGAGACGGTCGCTGGCGAGGCCCACGAAGGCCTGGCGACTGAATTCGCGGCCGCTCTGGACGAGGCCGCCGGCGCTCGGGTTGAAGCCGTTCTCTAACTGGAAGATCGCCTTTAGGCCGCTGCCGAGGTCCTCGCTGCCCTTGATGCCCCAGCGCGAACCGGCCAGGTTGCCGGCGCTGCTGTTACCAAGCAGCCAGGAGTTCTTGGCACCGTCAGCGTGATTGATATAGGTCAGCGACGTGTCGATCAGGCCGTACAGCGTGACACTCGATTGCGCGTGGGCCGAGCCCATCGCCGCGAGCGATGCAAGCGAAACCAGCGTCAGTGCCGTGCGTTTCATGTCGGTCAATCTCCTGTAGAGGGTACTGTTGCGTGTGGTGGTTTTGGAGTGACGTGAAATTAACCAGACAAATTTAATTGGCAAAAACGAAATTCGCTCTTGTATCGAAAATAACACAAGCCGATTACGGTTAAATTTTGTTAAAATATTTTAATTATTATTTATGCATAAATTAATGGATAGAAATCGTTCATTCTCCTGCTTTCTACCCTGAATCGGAAACAATTTTTCCCAAAGATTGAGCAGAAAGGTGGTGTGTCGCGATTTATTTTGTTCCCGCAATAATTAATTATCTAAATCGGTTTAATAGACGACTAGGAAAGATTATAATATGAATTTATTATTTATCATATTTATGCAGCGGCTCCGATTTTTCTAGATTTAGACCCGCCCAGATTGGGTGGTAAAACGTGTCATCCAAACTGTAGTCAGACTGATCCACTGAAAGTCAAAACCGAGGACGCCGTGCATCGCGTAGGGGAACTGATCATGGAGGTCGTCGACATGAGCCGCGCGATCTCCCGATAGGCAACAAACCCTTCGGATTGCAGCGGGTGTGCCAGGTGCTCGATTTCCCGCGCGCGACGATCTATGCCGAGCGTGCCAGGGCGCTGAGCAACGTCGCCTACAGCTTGCTCCAATGGGACGGCGCGGGTCCGCAGCCCAAGATGTCGGACCACGAGCTGCTCGAGGCGATCCGTGCCGATCTGGCTCGTACGCCGTTCGTCGGTGAAGGGGCACGTAAGGTATGGGCGGGTATGGGCGCGCCTGCGCATCCAGGACGACATCCGCGTGTCCCGGAATCTGTGTCCCGCCGCTGATGCGCGAACACGGCTGGCTTTCGCCCCACCGTCGACTGCAGAAACGAAACCGCCCAACGCCCCTGATGGTCGAATTACGACTGATCGACCTAACGAGATGTGGGGCACCGGTGGGTGCCAAGGTTTAAGGCAATGCTGATCAAGTGTCTGCATTCGTGATGTCGTCAAGCCTGCGAAGCAAATCGATCATGAACGAAGTTGTCCTGGTTTGTTGTCGGTCGTCCTGGGTGCCATTCAGATGATCGGCGGGCCCCAGG
>JAYFSB010000083.1:0-7058 GCA_040946865.1 Burkholderia sp. | reverse complement strand
CGCCAGGACATGCCCAAGGGTACGGATCTGGCCGTGTTCTCCCAGGCCGAACTCGACGACATCGCCTGGCAGATGAACCCCCGCCCGCGCAAGGGCTTGGACTGGACGTGTCCGGCCGAATTGTTCATGCCCGAATCGTTCGATGTTCGTCAGAATCATCATGAAATCATTGCCTTGGGGGATGCCATTCGGGCGCAACGGGCTTCTGTTGCACTGCAACCTTGAAGCCGCCCCCGCACGATTCCACGAAGACCCGACAAAATCATCATGCTGCAATCGCAGCTCGAGCCGGATCAGCGCGCCTGAGGGCGGCCTGGCAAGCGCCGTGGCCGCGTCAGTCACCGGAAATGAGGAACCGCTTGCCTTGAATTCACCGCCGCTAGACGCACACGCTGACGCGCGGTGCGACGAATCGTTCGCTGCGTCTTCGCGCGCGGGTGCCCCCCATCCCCTCGCCACGCCGAGCCCCAAACGCGTCAACGAACTCGACACGATCTTCGTCGAAGGAGGGCTGCTCGCGCGCGTGCTCGACGGCTATCGGCCGCGTGCCTCGCAGATTGACATGGCGCGCGCGGTGGCTGCCGCGATGGAGGCGTCGGCGCGCAAGCGCCCGGCTTGCAAGCTCCAGGCGGGCGAGATCGCGCCGGCCGGCGACGATGCGCGCGGCGACAGCGCCGCCACCGCCGAAGAAGACGGTGCCGACAACACCCTGATCGTCGAGGCAGGCACCGGCACCGGCAAGACCTATGCCTACCTCGTGCCAGCCATGCTGTGGGGCGGCAAGGTGATCGTCTCGACTGGCACCAAGCATCTCCAGGACCAGCTGTTCCAGCGCGACATCCCGACCGTGCGCGACGCGCTCACCGTGCCCGTCACGATCGCGATACTCAAGGGGCGTTCCAACTACCTTTGCCATTACTACCTGCAGCGCACGTCCGATAACGGCCGCCTGCCGACCCGGCAGGACACCGCCTACCTGCAGGAGATCGTCCGTTTCGCCAAGCTCACGCGCAGCGGCGACAAGGCCGAGCTGGTCAGCGTGCCCGAGACGGCACCGGCCTGGTCGATGGTCACCTCGACGCGCGACAACTGTCTCGGCCAGGACTGCCCGCACTACAAGGAATGCTTCGTGATGCAGGCACGCCGCGAGGCGCAGCAGGCCGACGTGGTGGTGGTGAACCACCACCTGTTCTTTGCCGACATCATGCTGCGCGATACCGGCATAGCTGAACTGCTGCCGAGCGCGAACACCATCATTTTCGACGAGGCACATCAATTGCCAGAGACGGCGACGCTATTCTTCGGCGAGACGCTGTCGACCACGCAGATGCTCGAGCTCGTGCACGATACGGTGGTCGAGGGCCTGGCGCATGCGCGCGACGCGGTGGAGTGGGTCAAGCTCGGTACTGCGCTGGAGCGCGCGGCGCGCGACGTGCGGCTCGCATTCTCCGACGGTGGCATCGTGCACGTCTCGCTGGCGCAACTCGGCGAGGATCATCCGCTGTTCGCCGCGCTCGACGATGTCGATACCGCGCTCGACGCGCTCGTCTCGGCGCTGGCCGGGCAAGCCGAGCGCGCCGAATCGCTGGGTGCCTGCCTGCGCCGCGCGCGCGAGCTGCAGGGTATTCTGGCTGGCTGGGTCGCGTCCGATGCGGCGGCCAACGTTGCGAAAACCGCGAAGGAAGTGACGGCCGGCGGCGAGGCGGCCGAGGCGAAGTGTGGCGACCCAAACGAGAAGGTGCGCTGGGTCGAGGTGTTCTCGCAGACGGTGCAGTTGCACGAAACGCCGCTGTCGGTCGCGCCGATCTTCGCCAAGCAGCGCGCCGGCGTGCCGCGCGCCTGGATCTTCACCTCGGCGACGCTGTCGGTACGCGGCGACTTCACGCACTACGCGGCGCAGATGGGGCTCAGCTCGCGACGCTCGATGACGCTGCCCAGCCCCTTCGATTATCCCGCGCAGGGCCTGCTCTATGTGCCGCACGACCTGCCGCAGCCGTCCTCGCCGATGTTCACCGATGCGGTGTTCGATTCGGCGCTGCCAGTTATCGAGGCCTCGGGCGGCGGCGTGTTCATGCTATGCACCACGCTGCGCGCGGTCGACCGGATCGCCTCCAAGCTGCGCGAGACCATCGAGGCGCGCAGCTGGAACATGCCCCTGCTGGTGCAGGGCGACGTGAGCCGCACCGAATTGCTGGACCGCTTCCGTGCCTACGGCAATGCGATCCTGGTCGGCAGCCAGAGTTTCTGGGAAGGCGTGGACGTGCGCGGCGACGCGCTGTCGCTGGTAGTGATCGACAAGCTGCCGTTCGCGCCGCCCGACGATCCGGTGCTGGCTGCACGGCTCGATGCGCTGACCAAGAAGGGCTTGAGCCCGTTCGCCGTGCATCAGCTGCCGCAGGCAGTGATCACGCTGAAGCAGGGCGCGGGGCGCCTAATCCGTGCCGAGACCGATCGCGGAGTGCTGATGATCTGCGACACGCGGCTGGTCGACAAGCCTTACGGCCGGCGCATCTGGCAAAGCCTGCCGCCCTTCAAGCGCACGCGTGAGATCGACGTAGTGCGCGAGTTCTTCGAGGAAGGTGGACGCGGGATCCACGCATGAACCGTCTCAGCAGGCAGTTCCGCCGCCGTCAAATAAAAAACCCGGCCACGGCCAGGTTTTCTTTATCGGGTTCCAGCGACAAAGCGGCTTCGCAGGCTGGTTCAGAACTGCCACCAGGCCTTCTTTTTGGTGCCAGGGCGGGCGTGACCAGTGATGTACGGGCTGTCCGGGAAGGTGCTGGCCAGCACGCGCTTGGTGTCGTCGGCCAGTTGCGGCTGGTTCAGCCGTCCGTAGGACAGCACCATGATGTGCAGCGCGTCTTCGATCGCCGGCGCGTTCTTGTACTGCGTGATCGCCAGCTGGGCGCGGTTGATCGCGGCCACGTAGGCACCGCGGCGATAATAGTAGTCAGCCGCGTGCACCTCGTGCGAGGCCAGCGCGTTGACGATATAGCGCATCCGCGCGGCGGCGTCGAGCGCATACTTGCTCTTCGGATAGCGGTCGACGACGATCTTGAACGCGTTATACGATTCGCGCAGCGCCTGCGGATCGCGCTCGCTCATGTCTTGACCCGAGAAGCGGCCGAACAGGCCGAGATCGTCGTTGAAGTGGATTATCGCCTTCAGATAGTAGGCATAGGCGATGTCCGGGTGATCCGGGTGCAGCTGGATGAAGCGGTCGACGGCCTGGTCGGCGGCGGTTGCTTCATTATCCTTCCAGTTGCAGTAGGCCACGTTGATCTGGGCCTGTTGGGCGAAATGGCCGAACGGATCGTGGCCTTGCAACGCTTCAAAATATTTCGTGCACTTGCCCCAATCGCTGTCGTTCAGGGCATCCTCAGCCTCTGAGTATAATTTGCTGTTCGACCAAGTCGCCGTTTCATCCGTCTTCTGCGGCAAGACGTGGCAGCCGGCGATCAGTGTGGCGGCCGCGGTCAATGCAGTCCACGCGGCCACAGGTTTTGCCACGCGTTTGGTCGAATGCATCATGGTGAATGTGGCTCGCATGTCCTAGCTTTCACTCTCGGTGCCTTAGTCTAAATGACCCGTTCAAGTTCGTTCCGTGCCCGGCCGGGCACGGTAAATGGTGACGATTATAGCTTAAGCCCCACCTCGTCCGATGCATCGGTGGGCGATTCGCTCGACGATGATCTGTCTGGCGACGCGTTTGCCGCACCGGCCTCCGCCGCATCGGGCGATGAGGCCCCGCGGGTGATGGTGGTGCCTGACTCGCTCGCCTGCGAGCGCCTCGACAAGGCGCTTGCCAAACTGTTCCCCGAATTCTCGCGCAGTTGCCTGCAGGGCTGGATCGATGAGCAGCGCGTGCGGGTCGACGGTGCGCCGGCCAAGGTGCGCCAGCCAGTGCCGCTGGGCGCGACCATCGAGCTGGTGCCCGACCTGCTGCCCGAGCAGCTGGCGTTCGCACCCGAGCCGGTGCCGCTGTCTATCGTCTACGAGGACGAGGCGCTGGTGGTGATCGACAAGCCGGCCGGCCTGGTCGTGCATCCGGCCGCCGGCAACTGGAGCGGCACCCTGCTCAACGGCCTGCTGCATCGCTACGGCGAGGCGGCGGCCGGCCTGCCGCGCGCCGGCATCGTTCATCGTCTCGATAAGGGGACCTCCGGGCTGATGGTGGTAGCGCGCACGCTCGCGGCGCAGACCGACCTTGTCCGGCAGCTGCAGGCGCGTACCGTCAAGCGCTGTTATTTCTCGCTGGTGTGGGGGCGCATGCCCGAGAGCGGCACCATTGACGCGCCGATCGGCCGCAATCCGCGCGAGCGCACGCGCATGACCGTCGTCACGGGTGCTTCGGGCAAGCCGGCCCGCACGGACTTCCGCTGCGTCGATACCGTGCTCTGGCAGAACCAGCCGGTGTCGGCGATCCACTGCGACCTCGAGACCGGCCGCACGCACCAGATCCGCGTGCACTGCGCGCACACCGGCCATCCGCTGCTCGGCGATCCCGTCTACGGCCGCGCGCGCGGCAAGCGCTCGGTCGCGGCGCTACCTGGGGGTTTCGCGCGGCAGGCCCTGTATGCTTGGCGGCTCGGCCTGGTGCACCCGCTCACGGGGCGCTCGATGCAGTGGCGCTGCCCGGTGCCCGACGATATCGCCGAGCTGGCCGCCGCTCTCGGCTTCGGTGCCGAGGACGCAGACTTCCACGACGAGGACGATAGCGAAATCATCTACGTGCGCGACGATTCGGAAGAGGACTGAATGACCACCATCACGCTGCCAGAGCTGAGCCTCGACGATTGCCTACAACCCGACTGGCGCGCCGCACCGCGCGTGCGTGCGCTGGTCTCGACGCGCAACGGTGGTGTCAGCGCCGCGCCCTATGGCCGCTGGTCGGCCGGGCAGGGCGATGCGCCCGGTGGCATGAACCTGGGCCATCATACCGGCGACGATCCGGCCGCCGTCGAGGCCAACCGCGTGCGCCTGCTGGCGTTGGCCGGCCAGCCTCGCGCGGCCTGGCTCGAGCAGGTTCACGGCACCGAGGTCGTGCGCGCCGACGCTGTACTGGCAGCCGGTTCCTCCTCGGCGGATGCGCCCGTGCGTGCCGATGCCAGCGTGACCGACGTGCCCGGCACCGTCTGCGTGGTGATGGCGGCCGACTGCCTGCCAGTGCTGTTCTACGACGCCGCCGGCCGAGCGGTTGGTGCTGCGCATGCGGGCTGGCGCGGTCTGGTGGCTGGCATCCTCGAGCACACCGCGGCGCAGGTGGAAGCCCTGACCGGTGTCGAGGCGAGCGGCCTGTATGCCTGGCTGGGGCCTGCAATCGGCCCGCGTGCCTTCGAGGTCGGCACCGATGTACAGGCGGCCTTCGCCGATGCGTCGACGCCGGACGAGCGCGAGGCAACCGCCCGTGCCTTCGTCGCGATCGACGGCGCGGCGGGCAAGCATCACGCGGATCTCTACGCGCTGGCGCGCCTGCGCCTGGCCCGGCGCGGCATCACGCAGGTGGCGGGCGGCGTGGCCTGCACGGTGACCGAACGCCAGCGCTACTACTCCTACCGACGCGATCGGATCACGGGCCGCATGGCCGCGATGATCTGGATCAAAGACTAAAAAACCACCGACGAGTGGGCTGGCAGAGTGGAGGATCGCCCTTCCATGGCTCCTCGGTCATATCGATACGGGTATTTCTTGCCTGGCCAGGTACAAATGTCGGGGACTTTTTGCTGCAGCGCGTGACACGATTCCCGTCACGGAACCCGGTTAGGCTGAATCGGCTCCAGGCCACTCGAATGTCACCTCGGGCCTGGCCTTGCCGACGATGTGGTGACGGATTGCCACATAGTCGCGGCCTCGTGCGTTTTCGCCTGCAGCAGCACATGGGGGGAAACGATAGTGGCGGTTTCAAAGTTGAAGTGCAACAGAAGCCGGTTGCGCCAGAAGAGCATCCCCTAAGGCAACGATGTCATGATGATGACGAATATCGAACGATTCTGGCATGAACAGTTTGGCCGAATAAATACTTTCAGCCCAAGCTCTTGCGCGGGCGGGTGTTCATTTGCCAGGCAATGTCGTCGAGCTCGGCCTAAAAAAACACGGCCAGATCCGTACCCTTGGGCATGTACTGGCGCAGCAGCCCGTTGGTGTTCTCGTTGCGCCCGCGCTACCAAAAGGGCTATGCGGATCAGCGAAGTAGACCTTGATGCGGGTAGTCTCACAGAGCTGCTCATGCCTGGCCATCTCCTGTCCCTAGGGCCTGTGTCCCTAGGGCCTGTTTACATTCTGTCTTTTGCGCACCGAGACAGGATGGTACGAACGTTACTGAGCGACGAAGTATGGAACATATTCAAGCTATCCTGCCTGGCAAGGATAGGCGACCGTGGCCGAACGGCATCCAACAATCGCTGGTTCCTCGAAGCGGTGCGGTGGATTGCCCGAACCGGCAGTCCATGGCGCGATCTTCCCGCGGAATTCGGTCGATGGCATACGGTATATATATCCGTTTCTCGCGCTGGCGAAGCCAGGGTGTCTGGCCGCGGGTGGTGAATGCTTTGGCAGGCGAGGCGGAAATCGAGCACATTCTTATCGATTCGACGCTCGTGCGAGCGCACCAGCATTCGGCCGGGGCCTTAAAAAAGCGGGCCACAAGCGCTCGGACCTTCCCGAGGCGGACTGAGCACCAAACTGCATTTGGCGGTGGATTCGAAGGGTCGCCCGTTGTGACTGATCGTCACTGAAGGACAGGTCGCACGACATCTCGTGCGCGGCGCAACTGGTCGAACATCTGCGCACCGGAGCGGTTATCGCAGACAAGGGCTACGATGCTGACCACTTCGTGCAAAGAATTCCGGCTACTCGTGCAAAGGTCGTGATTCCCCCGCGTTCAAATCGACAGACAAAACGCCGCTACAACCGTGTGCTCTACCGTACACGCAACCTGGTTGAACGGTTCTTCAATTGCATTAAGGCAATGCTGATCAAGTTCACCGTCCCCGTGGTCCAGCCGTTATAGATCGGTGGATATGACCCGAGCAAGGCAAACGAGAATGAAACAGCCAACG
>JAYFSB010000082.1:0-7089 GCA_040946865.1 Burkholderia sp. | reverse complement strand
CCCTGGCGATGCTGCTGTTCCGCCGAACCGATTCGCATCCCGGCGGCACTGCCCCGGCTCAGACCAGACGAGCCTCGCGCTTCGCGCGCATCCACCACGATTTCGACCGCGCCTTCGAGCGTCTACGCGCCGGCTATATCGTGCTGCTCGGCATGCTGATCGTGCGCCGTCGGGTGTCCGCGATCGCCTTCCTCGGCTTCTGCCTGCTGTCGACCGGGCTGATCTTCGCACTCGGCCGCGACCTCTTCCCGAACGTCGATTCCAGCAACATCCGCCTGCACATGCGTGCCCAGACTGGTATTCGCATCGAGGAAACCGCGCGCCTGGCTGACCAGGTCGAGCAGGTGGTGCGCGAGGTAGTGCCGCCCGACCAGCTCGACACCATCGTCGACAACCTCGGCCTGCCCTCGAGCGGCATTAACCTATCCTACAGCAATGCCGGCACTATCGGCACCCTCGACGGCGAGCTCATGATCGCGCTGAAGGAAGGCCACCCGCCCGCGCACCTCTACATCGAGACGCTGCGCCGGATCCTGCCGCAGCGCTTCCCCGGCATCGAGTTCTTCTTCCAGCCGTCCGACATCGTCACGCAGATCCTCAACTTCGGGCAGCCGGCGGCGATCGACGTGCAGCTGCAGGGCAACGACGCAGTCTCCAACATGGCAATCGCGAGCCACCTTCTCAAGCAGATCCGCACCGTGCCCGGCGCGGTCGACGCGCACATCCTGCAGCGCATCGACGAACCGATGCTGACCGCCTATATGGACCGCACGCGGATGCAGCAGTTGAACCTGTCGGCACAGAACGTGGCACAGAACGTGCTGATCTCGCTGGCCGGCACCTCGCAGACCACCCCGACCTTCTGGGTCAACCCGCAGACGGGCGTGCAGTACCCGCTGACGATCCGGACCCCGCAGTACCAGATCCACTCAGTGAGCGACCTGCTCAGCACGCCGGTGGCGGCCACCGGCAACCTCGGCGGGTCCTACCAGCTGCTCGCTAACCTGGCTGACCTGCGCCGCAGCGTCGACCCGGCGGTGGTTACGCACTACAACATCCGGCCCGTCACCGATCTCTACGTCAGCGTCGATGGGCGCGACCTGGGCGCGGTGGCCTCCGATATCGACGCGCTGGTCGGCAAGGCGCGCGCGACGCTGCCGCGCGACACCAGCATTACGCTGCGCGGCCAGGTCGAGACCATGCGCAGCTCCTACTTCGGCCTGGGCGCTGGGGTGGCAATGGCGATCGTGCTGGTCTACCTGCTGATCGTGGTGAACTTCCAGTCCTGGATCGACCCGCTGATCATCATCAGCGCGATGCCCGCGGCGCTGGCCGGCATCGCCTGGATGCTGTTCGTTACCGGCACCCACCTGAGCGTGCCGGCGCTGACCGGCGCGATCATGACGGTGGGTGTGGCGACCGCCAACTCAATTCTGGTGGTGGCCTTCGCGCGGCAGCGGCTCGATGCCGGCGTGCCGGCCCTGTCGGCCGCGTTGGAAGCGGGCACCACGCGAATCCGCCCGGTCATGATGACGGCGCTGGCGATGATCATCGGAATGATCCCGATGGCGCTCGGGCTCGGCGAAGGTACCGAGCAGAACGCGCCGCTCGGCCGCGCCGTGATCGGCGGTCTGCTGTTCGCCACCGTCTCAACGCTGTTTTTTGTGCCGCTCGTGTTCGCGGGCGCTCATCATCGCATGGCGAAGCGGCGCGAGCATCGTGTCGAAGCGACCTGACCCTACCCTGACCCCTAGATTCGTAAGACCGGTTGAACTTATGGAAGACAAACGTCACAGTGCCGTCGGGCTCCACGTCGACAAATCCGGGCTCAATCTGGCCGCCCACGCGCTAGTACGCCGGCGCACCAGGCTCGTCCTGGTGGTGGCCGTGGTGCTAACCGCGCTCGCGGCGCGCACCCTGGTGGCCGACTACCTGAATCGCGACCGGCTCGATCGGTTGGCCGAGCAGAACGCGCGTCAGTACGTGAGCGTGGTCGAGCCGAGCCCATCGAGAGGCGACACGCGCCTGGCACTGCCGGGCACCCTGCGCGGCTATGTGGAGGCACCGATCTACGCGCGCGCCAACGGCTACGTGAGCCGTTGGGACGTTGATATCGGCACGCGCGTGAAGGCTAGTCAGGTACTGGCCGAACTCGACACGCCCGAAGTCGACCAGGAATACGCGCAGGCCGTGGCGCAGCGCCAGCAGGTGCAATCCTCGCTGGCTCTGGCCAAGACCTCCTTCGATCGCGCCCAGCAGTTGCGCCAGCGCGATGCGGTCTCGCAGCAGGAGCTCGATGATCGCCAGGGTGCCTACAACCAGGCGGTGGCGAACCTGTCGGCGGCCGGCGCGAACGTGCGCCGACTGACCGAGCTGAAAGGCTTCCAGAAGATCGTCGCGCCGGTGGATGGCGTGGTCACGCAGCGCAACATCGATATCGGTGACCTGGTCAATGCCGGCAACGGCGGTACCAGCCGCGCACTGTTCGTGGTCACCCAAGCCGACCGGCTGCGGCTCTACGTGCGCGTGCCACAGACCTACGCGCAGCAAATCAAGCTCGGCCAGCACGTGGCCGTCACCCAGTCGGAACTGCCGGGCCAGACCTTCGACGGCACCGTCACTCACACAGCACAGGCGATCGACGTGGCCACCCGCACGCTGCAGATCGAGATCACACTGCCGAACGCTGACGGCCGGCTGCTGCCGGGTGCCTATGTGAAGGCCACTCTGCCGATGGCCGCGGTCGGCACCCTGACGATTCCCGCCAACACGCTGCTGTTCCGCGCCGAAGGTCCGACCGTGGCGGTGGTGGGTGCCCACGACAAGGTCGCCCTGCGCCCGGTGCAGATCGCGCGCACGCTTGACAAGACGCTCGAGATCGGCACTGGCGTGGCGGCCGGCGACCGCATCGTGCTGAACCCGAGCGACTCGCTCGCCACCGGCGACGTGGTGATCGCCAAGGCGGTCGGGCCGGAACAGGTCGCCGGCAAATCAGCGGGCAAGCCGGCGTCGAATCCGGCCGCCGCGTCGGATGCCTTCCCGCCTGGGGCCATATCGTGAAGACGTGGCGCGCTTCGCCCCAGCCACGCGCCGGTGCCACGATGCGCGGGCCGGTAGCCATGCGCCTCGCGCTGCCAGCGCTGGTCGCCACCGCGCTGCTGGCCGGCTGCGTGGTCGGCCCCGACTACCACCGTCCCGAGGTCGAGACGCCGGCCGCCTGGCAGCAGCCGGCCGGCGATACTTATTGGCAGCGCGCGCGCCCCTCGCATGCCGCGCTCACGCCCGAATGGTGGCAGGCCTTCAAGGATGCGCTACTCGACGAGCTGGAAACCCGCGCGCTCGCGGCCAACCAGACGCTGGCCGCGGCCGCCGCCCATTACGCGCAGGCCAGGGCCACACTGGCCTCGACCGCAACCGCCCAGCTGCCCTCGGTTGGCTTGAACGCAGGCGCAAGCCACGAGAAGATCTCGGCCGACCGCCCGCTCACCAACTACGCGCAGCGCAACCAGTCGACGGTCCAGAACGATATGCAGATCGGCGCGGCGGCCAGCTACGAGCTGGAACTGTTCGGCCGCATCAGCCGCAATGTCGAGGCCGCGCGCGCCAGCACCAAGCAATCGGCCGAGGATCTGGCCAATGCCCGGCTGGTGCTGACGGCCGATCTGGCGACCGCCTACCTGGCGCTGCGCGAGACCGACGCCGAGATCGACGTGCTGAACCGCTCTATCGCGCTGCAGCAGAAGGCGTTCGACTTCGTCAGCGCGCAGCACGAGCTGGGTGCCGTATCGGACCTGAACCTGCTGCTGCAGCGCTCGCTGCTGGACGCCACGCGCACCAAGGCGCAGCTGCTGCTCAATACGCGCGAGCAATACGAGCACGCGATCGCGACCCTGGTCGGCACGCCGGCGCCCTCGTTCTCGATCGCCGCGCGCGTGCAGCCACTGATCGCGCCGGCCCTACCGCCCGGGCTGCCCAGCGACCTGCTGCAGCGCCGCCCCGACGTGGCCTCGGCCGAGCGCGCGATGGCCGCCGCCAATGCTCAGATCGGCGTGGCGCGCGCGGCCTATTTTCCGCGTATCGTGCTGTCGTCCGATATCGGCTGGGACGCCACCAACTTCGCCAGCCTGTTTACGGTGCCAGCGCTGCTGTGGTCGGTGGGCACCTCGGTCTCGCAGCCGCTGTTCGCGGGCGGCCGCCTCAAGGCTGGCATCGACTTTGCCCAGGCCGGCTACCAGGCCGCCCAGGCCAATTACCGGCAGACCGTGCTGGTTGCCTTCGAGGAAGTGCAGAACGCGGTAACCGGCCTGTCCATGCTCGATGAGGCCGCGCGGCGCGCCCGCGCGGCGCTCGAGGACGCGCGCCAGCTGGTCTCGCTGGCGCAGGATCGCTACGCGGGCGGCCTGACCGCCTACATCGACGTGATCAGCGCGCAACAGCAGCTGCTCACCAGCGAACGCCAGGAAGTGCAGATTCGTGGCCAACGTGCCGCGCTGGCGGTATATCTCGCAAAAGCGCTCGGCGGCGGCTGGTCGGCGATCGATCCGGCAAGCGGCGACACGCCGGCCAGCGCCGGAGCGGCCGATCTCGCCGCCGGGCCCGCCAAAGAGAAGGCAGAATGAAAGTATTGATCGTCGAAGACGAACCGAAGGTCGTCGATTACCTGAAGAGCGGGCTGTCGGAGGAAGGCTGGGTGGTCGACACCGCCACCGACGGCGAGGACGGTGCCTGGAAGGCCGTCGAATACGACTATGACGTGGTCGTGCTGGACGTGATGCTGCCCAAGATCGATGGCTTCGGCGTGCTGCGTGCCCTGCGCGCGCAGAAGGACACGCCGGTCATCATGCTGACCGCGCGCGATCGCGTCGACGACCGCGTGCGCGGCCTGCGCGGCGGTGCCGACGACTACCTGACCAAGCCCTTCTCCTTTCTCGAGCTGATCGAGCGGCTGCGCGCGCTGACGCGCCGCGCGCGCGTGCAGGAATCCACGCTGATCTCGATCGGCGACCTGCGGGTCGACCTGATCAGCCGCCGCGCCACCCGCAACGGCATCCGCCTGGACCTGACCGCCCAGGAATTCCAGCTGCTGGGTGTGCTGGCACGCCGGCGCGGCGAGGTGTTGTCGAAGACCACCATCACCGAGCTGGTCTGGGACGTCAATTTCGACAGCAACGCCAACGTGGTGGAAACCGCCATCAAGCGTTTGCGGGCCAAGCTCGACGGCCCGTTGTTCTCCGACAAACTGCTGCATACCATCCGCGGAATGGGATACGTGCTCGAGGTCCGCGACGAGCCTGAACCTGACTTGCGTCGCTGAGGTTGCGATGAAACGTTCGATTTCGCTGCGCCTGTCGGTGATGTTCGGCATCACCTCGCTGCTGGTGTTCTCGCTGATCGGCATCGGCCTGTTCGCGATGATGGAGCGGCAGCTGTTCGCCGAGCTGCGCGCCACGCTGGAGACGCGCGCCAAGGTGGCCGAGATGATCGTCTCGCACGCCACCACCGCCGCGCGCTGGCACATCACGCAGGAAAAGCTCACCGACCTGCAGCCGCTGGACGGTTCGACACGCTATATCGTCACCAGCGAGGATCCAGCCTTCCGGCTCGGCACGCCGATCGATGGCGAGCCGGTGGGCATGCCGATCGGCGTGTTCCAGCTGGTGCACTGCGTGGACAACAGCTACAACGTGATGACACGCACCACGGTGATCCCAACCAACGGCGTGCGTCCCGAGCTGACCCTGATCGTGGCCGCGACCTGCGATCGGACCCAGAAGATGCTGCGCTTCATCGCTCTGACGCTGGCCGGCCTGATCGGCGCGGCCACCGTGATCGCGCTACTGCTGAGCCGCGCGGTGACGCGCTTTGGGCTCGAGCCGCTGGCGCGGCTCTCGAAGGAGGCGGCCGCGCTAAGCCCGGCCAACCGCAAGCAGCGCCTGCAGACCGATGCCCTGCCCAGCGAGCTGCACGACCTGGCCAGCTCGTTCAACGGCGCGCTGGAACGCATCGAGCACGCCTACGACCGGCTCGAGTCCTTCAATGCTGACGTCGCCCATGAGCTGCGCACGCCGGTCAGCATCCTGATCGGCCAGACCCAGGTGGCGCTGACCTCGCGCGATCGCAGCGTGAAGCGCATGCAGCGCATGCAGCGCACCCTGCAGTCGAACCTCGAGGAATTCGAGCGGCTGCGCGTGATCGTCAACGACATGCTGTTCCTGTCGCGTAGCGACCGCGGCGAACGCGCCACCAATCTCAGCGACGTCTCGCTGGCCATCGAGGTGTCGCGCATGCTCGATTTTCTGGAGGTTTCGCTGGAGGATGCGCAGCTGCGCGCCGAGCTGACGGGCGATGCGCGCGCCAGCGTCGATACCTCGCTGTTCGGCCGCGCGATGACCAACCTGCTGATCAATGCAATTCAGCACTCACGGCCCGGCGAAACGATCCGCGTGAAGATCTGGGTCTTGGACAAGCAGGTGGTGATTGCCGTGTCGAACCCCGGTAGGCCGATCGATCCCAACGTGCACACGCACATGTTCGAGCGTTTCTACCGGCTCGAGGAGGCGCGCACCGACAGCAACGAGAACCACGGGCTGGGCCTGTCGATCGTCAAGGCGGTGGCCGACATGCACGGCGGTTCGGTGTTCGTGACCTGCGACGAGGGTTGGAATACCTTCGGCTTCTCGGTGATGGCGCGCCCGTCTTCGGTAAGCGATCGATAAACTCGCTCTTCGGGGTTTGACGGCAGCGAGGTACACCTGGCATTTTCATGCGAGCAGGAGATGCCATGGATTGGGATGCCCATGTCGAGGCGGCGGACCTTGCAGGCGTAAGTTGTCGTCGTACGCGAGGGAGCATGGGCTTGCCGTGAAGGCTTTGTATCAGGCGCGCCGGCGAATGCGAGACGAGAGGGCGCACAAGCGTGCGGAACTGAGCCCAGAACCGGCCTCGCCGTTCGTGGAAGTCTTAAGGCAATGCTGATCAAGTGTCTGCATTCACGATGTCGTCAAGCCTGCGTAGCGAATCGATCATGAACGAAGTTGTCCTGGTTTGTTGTCGGTCGTTCTGGGTGCCATTCAGATGGTCGGCGGGCCC
>JAYFSB010000081.1:0-7115 GCA_040946865.1 Burkholderia sp. | reverse complement strand
CCGACAACAAACCAGGACAACTTCGTTCATGATCGATTCGCTTCGCAGGCTTGACGACATCACGAATGCAGATACTTGATCAGCATTGCCTTTACAAGCCTTGCGCGCGGGTTACAACATCGACAGCTGAACGCTCGTCAGATGGATCTTGACACCGTCGTCCTGCGACCAGATAAACTGACTTCGCTCCAACCGCTTTGCAAGCAGCCAGAGCCCGTCATCAGTGGCCCACAGCATCTTGACGAGCTCGCCGCGGCGCCCACGGAAGATGAATGGTGGCCACCCAGCGGATTTTCTTCGAGCGCTGTCTATACTTTCGCAGCCAGTCTCTGGAATCTGAACGGTTCGCAGCATGTCGGGGTCGACAACGCCGTCGACCTTGACCACCGTTCGTCCGATCCGGACTTCAATCGTGCCAATGGGTACGGCCGGTTTCGCGATTTCCGGTTTGATTGGTGGCGCTGCGATGACCTCCGGCCTCATATCGCTCACGACCGTCACTGGCAGCAGCATTGCCTCTGACGGTCCTTTGCTCGGCACGATACCGGTGCCGCCAGGTGAACGCCAGATTCGCATTCAGACCATGCTCGCGGGCTAGTTTGGCGACTGAAACACCTGGCTCGCATGCGAGCGATTGCTATGCGACGCCGGAACTCAGGACTATGGTTCGGGCGTCCTTTGCGACTACCCGGCTTCTCTGTGTCTAACAAAGTGGTATCCATCACTTTGAAAATGATGAGCACCATTTTGGCGTCGATCTTTGCTGGCGTCTACGACGGCCATGCCGAGTCGCTTCCCATCTATTCATCTTCCGTGGGCGCCGCGGCGATCTCGTCAAGATACTGTAGGCCACTGATGACGGGCTCTGTCTGCTTGCAAAGCGATGGGAGCGAGGTCGGTTTATCTGGCCGCAGGCCGACGGTGGCAAGATCCATCTGACGAGCGCTTAGTTGTCGATGTTGCTCGAGGGCATCGATTGGCGACAGCCTCGGCGCACCGTCGCGCTGGCGATGTTGTAATCCGCGCGCAAGCGCTTATAAACTGCGATGCATGCCCAATCATGCGCCACTTCCTGATACCGTTGCCGAACTCCATGCCCTGGTGCTCGAGCAGCAAGCATCGATCGAAGAACAACAAGCCTCGTTCGAGAAAATGGTGCAGGAGCTGGCTGCGCGTGATCAGGAGATCGAACGCCTGAAGGCGCTGATCGACAAGCTCAAACGCATGCACTTCGGTCGCAAGCCCGAGCAACTTGCCCGTGTCGCGGCAGCGTTCAATGTGATCCACCCGATCCGGGGCAAGATGCTCTGCCCGAGCTGCGGCCACATCGAACAGCCACCGATGCCAGGCCTGCCGATCGAGCGCAGCATTGCCCATCCTAGCGCGCTCGCCGATATCGTCATGTCGAAGTTCGCGGATCATCAGCTGCTGTATCGGCAAGCGGAGATCGCTGCGCGCGACGGTGTGACGCTTGATTGTGCCAGCATGGGCCACTGAGTCGGGGCCAGATCGCCGTGCTTTGCAAACCGCTGACCGAAGCGATCCAGCGCTACACATTGCGTCCCGGCAAATTGCACACGGACGACACGCCGGTCGCCGCTCGGGCTCGATTGAGCCGGCTGCGGTATGGTTCGACTTATCGTCGGACCGCAAAGGCGTCCACCCTCAAGCCCGGCTCGCGGCATTCTGCAGGCGGATGCCTACGCCGGCCTCGATCAATTGTACGCGAGCGGCGATGTTTATGAGGCAGCGTGCTGGGATCATGCCTGGCGCAAGGACTACGACATCCACGCGAACACGCCGAGCTCGGACACCCGGACATTGCTCGAGATGATTGGCGAGCGCTACGGCATCGAGGCCGATATCCGGGGCAAGCCACCTGATGAACGCCTGCGCGTACGACAGGAAAAGGCCAAACCGCTGCTCGCCACATTCGAGGCAACAAGCTCGCGACGCTGTTGACCAAGTCCATGCTCGCCAAAGCAATCAACTACTTGTTGAACCACTGGGCAGCGCTCGGACGCAAGCATTATCTGTTCGTTGGCTCCGCCACCGGAGGCGAGCGGGCTGCTGCAATGTATAGCCTGATCGAGACGTGCAAGCTCAACGGCATCAATCCGCGCGCCTATCTGAAATACGTCCTGACTCACATCGCTGATTACCTCATCACCCGCATCGACGAGCTGCTGCCCTGGAATGTAGCGGGCAAGCTGAAGTCGGCCGCTATTCCCCCGTCCGCTACCTGATTGCCGACTAGACCCAGATAAATCGTGTCTACGATCGCTGATCGTGAGCGCGATCTCACGTGATCCACACAAATTCCACGTGCTCATCATCTTGTCTCACGCGCGTGCGAATGGGGGCCCGGCCTTGCCGAGTCGCTTACCAAGGTCTCGGGGCACCCCCCCCGTGAAGTCAGTTCCTGGAAGCGAGTCTAGCCACGTTTCCATTGCTTCCAGAGGAAGCAGCGAAGACGCCGACGAATCCACTGGTTCTCTTGAAAAATGAGCGGATTACGCGACATGTGGGTTGATCTTCGAGAAGTCGAGCTTGCCAGCGATCAAAAACAGCACGGTGTGCATGATCGTGAGGTTGGTGTATCCGCGCGCCTTTCGCTTGGCGGCCTGGAAGGGTTCGTTGATGGCTTCCAGGAAGCCGTTGGTCTGACACGGGGGCCAGGCGACGATGCCGTCAAAATGACTGCGGATCATGCGGGCGACATCATGCGGGCGACATCTTTCATCGGCTCGACCTTCGAGCGCGTGACGTTCGCGCACCACTGCTCGAGCATGTCGCTGACGACGTTGATCTGCTTGCGATCGAGAATCTCCCGAAGTTGCTCGCGATAGCGCCACGCGCGGGCGGTCCACCGGTCACGATTCTTCAGCAGCGACCATTGCAATCCCTTGAGTTCCGGATCGGTTCGCTGCTCGATTCACCGCATTGGGTCCACGGCTTTCGACGCATGAGCGACGGTAGTCATGCATGGCAAATTGTTCGAGACGGCTTTGGGTATCAGCGATCCGGGGTTCGTGAACGGCATCGATTTCGTTGCCGGCACTTGAACTTCTTCTGGCACGACTGCTTTCTCGAAGTGCGCATGCCTCGCATTAAGCTGCTTGACGGCGGCGTGGCGCTCGCCGAGATCGACCTGTCCGACATGACGAGCATTGCCGTCGACGAAACGCGTCCTACCAGCGCGGACACAACTACCTGACGCTCGTGGCTGATGCGTTCGAACGCAAAGTCGTGTTCGTGCCTGAAGGCAAGGCTGCTGCGACGATCGAAGCGTTCGTCGCAAGCCTGCGCGAGCATGAGGGATAGCCCGAGCAGATCACGTCGGTCAGCATTGACATATCGCCCGCGTTCATCAAAGGCGTCGAGACGAACCTGTGCCGAATGCTCGCATCACCTTCGACAAGTTTCACGTCGTCGTTCATGCGTCGAAAGCCGTGGACCCAATGCGGCGAATCGAGCAGCGAACCGATCCCGAACTCAGGGGATTGCGATGGCCGCTGCTAAAGGATCGCGACCGGCTGACCGCCGCGCAATGCGCCGATCTCGATGCCCTGATCGTCACGACCAAGCGGGCCGCCCGCGCGTAGCGCTATTGCGAGCAACTTCGGGAGATTCTCGATCGCAAGCAGATCAACGTCGTCAGCGACATGCGCGAGCAGTGGTGCACGAACGTTATATGCTCGAAGATCGATCCGATGAAGGACGTCGCCCGCATGATCCGCAGTCATGTCGACGGCATCGTCGCCTGGACCCAGACGCGTCAGACCAACGGCTTCCTGGAAGCCATCAACGGACTCTTCCAGGTCGCCAAGCGAAAGGCGCGCGGATACACCAACCTCACGACCATGCGCACTGTGCTGTTTTTGATCGCTGGCAAGCTCGACTTCTCGAAGATCAACTCACATGTCGCCTAATCCACTCAAATTTCAAGAGAGCCAGCCTTTTTCGTTTCGTCGCACCGGGCTGCTCAGGCCGCCAGGTCCGTTTTCGGCTCGGCCGCCGCGAGCTGCTTGAGCGCGAGCTGCACGTCCTCGGGCTCGTAGGAGGCGAGCACGTTGGCAGTCGGCTTCTCAATCGCCTTCAGATGCGCGCGCAGGATCTCCTGCTTGACCACCAGCAGTTGACTCGGGTGCATCGAGAACTCGGTGAGCCCCATGCCGAGCAGTAGGCGTGTCATCGCAGGATCCCCCGCCATCTCACCGCACACCGACACCGGCACGCCGGCGCGCTTCGCCTCGCGCAGCGTGTAGGCGATCAGGTGCAGCACGGCCGGATGCAGCGTATCGTAGAGATGCGCGACGGCATTGTCGGCGCGGTCGATCGCCAGCGTGTACTGGATCAGGTCGTTGGTGCCAATCGAGAGGAAATCCACGCGCTTGAGGAACAATGGTAGCGCGAGCGCGGCCGCCGGGATCTCGATCATCGCGCCAACGCGCACGTTCTGATCGTAGGCCAGGCCAGCATCGTTGAGCTGGCGCTTGGCCTCGCGGATCAGGTCCAGGGTCTGGTCGATCTCCTGCGCGTGCGCGAGCATCGGCACCAGGATCTTGACCGGGCCGACCGTCGAGGCGCGCAGGATCGCGCGCAGTTGGGTCAGGAACATCTGCGGCTCGGACAGGCTCCAGCGGATCGCGCGCAAGCCCAGCGCCGGGTTCGGCGCGGTTTCGTAGCCTTCCTCGAGCGCCTCGAGCCGCTTGTCGGCACCCACGTCGATGGTACGGATCGTCACCGGCTTGCCGTTCATCAGCTCGACCGCGCGCCGGTAGGCGCGGAACTGCTCTCCCTCCTCGGCCAGTGCGTTCGCGTCATTCATGAACAGGAACTCGGTACGAAACAGGCCGACGCCGACCGCGCCCGCGTCGACCGCCGTATTGGCATCGTCGGGCAGCTCGATATTGGCCAGCAGGTCGATCTGGGTGCCGCACAAGGTCTGGGTCGGCGAGAACTTGAGGCGCTGCAGCTTGCGCTGCTCGAGCGCCATCTCCGACTGCCGGTACGAGTATTCCTCGAGCACGATCGGCGCGGGATCGACGATCACGATGCCCTGGTCGCCGTCGACGATGATCAGGTCGTTCTGGTGGATCAGCACGCTGGCGTGCTGCACCCCGACCGAGGCCGGGATGCCGAGGCTGCGCGCCACGATCGCGGTATGCGAGGTGCGTCCGCCCAGGTCGGTGACGAAGGCGTGGAAGGCCTGGTTCTTGAACTGCATCATGTCGGCCGGCGCGATGTCGTGCGCGACCACGATCATGTCGTCCTTGCCGGCGGCCGTGCCGCCCAGCGTCTGCGAGGCCGAGGGCGCACCGGCTAGCGCCTTCAGCACGCGCTCGACCACCTGCTCGATGTCGGCCTTGCGCTCGCGCAGGTACTCGTCCTCGATATTGTCGAAGTGGCCGCTGATCACGTCGAGCTGCTCGGTCAGCGCCCACTCGGCGTTATAGCGGCGCACTCGGATCAGGTCGACGGTTTCCTGTACCAGCATCGCGTCGTTGAGGATCATCGAATGCACGTCGATGAAGGCCGCTACCTCGCTCGGTGTGTCCTCGGTGAGGTCGGCACGCAGCGCATCGAGCTCGCCGCGTACGGCCAGCAGCGCGCCGCGTAGCCGCTCGATCTCGGCCTCGAGCTGCTGCACCTCGACGAGGTAATGGGCGACGTCGAGCGCCGCCGGCGCGATCAGATACGCGCGGCCGATCGCGATACCTCTCGAAACGGGAATTCCCTGCAGCGTGAAGGACACGCGCACCTCCTGTCAGTCCGATCATGCGCAGCCGGCTGCCGCTGCGGCGCCTATGACCCCGATTCGCGATTATAAATTCCGCGAACCCCGCGTGGCAGCATCGGCCGGCAATGATCTGTTGTCTGAATAATCGGGGAGGGGGCGAGCCTCGTGGCCCGCCCCCTCCCACACCACCATGCGTACAGGTCCGTACACGGCGGTTCGGAGCGGTTACCCGACCTGGCCAACCGATGGAAGTCCAAACGATCGGAAGTAACGATTTGAAGCTCTCTTGAAATTTGAGTGTGTTACGGGACATGTGGGTTGATCTTCGAGAAGTCGAGCTTGCCGGCGATCAGAAACAGCACGGTGCGCATGGTCGTGAGGTTGGTGTATCCGCGCGCTTTTCGCTTGGCGGCCTAAAAGAGTCCGTTGATGGCTTCCAGAAAGCCGTTGGCCTGACGCGTCTGGGTCCATGCGACGATGCCGTCGACATGACTGCGAATCATGCGGGCGACGTCCTTC
The DNA here is from genome assembly GCA_040946865.1 of Burkholderia sp. GTDB lineage: Bacteria > Pseudomonadota > Gammaproteobacteria > Burkholderiales > Burkholderiaceae > Burkholderia. The sequence goes on along the minus strand of JAYFSB010000081.1, from coordinate 853 downwards.
ATCGGATCGATCTTCGAGTGCATGACGTTCGTGCACCACTGCTCAAGTATTTCGCTGACGACGTTGATCTGCTTGCGATCGAGAATCTCCCGAAGTTGCCCGCGATAGTGCCACGCGCGGGCGGTCCGCTTGGTCGTGACGTTCACGATCAGGGCATCGAGATCGGCGCGTTGTACGGCGGTCAGCCTTCAGCAGCGACCATCGCAATTCCTTGAGTTCTGGATCGGTTCGCTGCTCGATTCGCCGCATTGGGTCCACGGCTTTCGACGCATGCTTCGATTGTCGCAGCATCCTTGCCTTCGGTCACGAACACGACTTTGCGTTCGAGCGCATCAGCCACGAGCGTCAGGTAGTTTTGTCCACGCTGGTAGGACGTTTCGTCGACGGCAATGCTCGTTATGTCGGACAGGTCGATCTCGGTAAGCCCAAGTTCGACATAGCGTTTGCAAATGGCGTTCACCCGATGCCAGGACTCGCCGACGGTACGGGCGACTGCGGTGAACGACATCTGCTGGGCGAGCATCAGCACCATGGCCTCGAACAGCAGCGTAAAGCCCTTGAGCTTGTCGGCCTACTCCGGCTTGGCGAGGGCCATGCGGCCACGCCGCGCTGTCGTCTCTGTCATGCAAAGTGAGCCTGTTTATGCCCCCTGATTCCGACCATCGTTGATGGATGGCATCGCGCTTAGGATTGAGCGCGACGGAACCGGTAGGCGTCCAGTTACGCGGTCTGGCCAGACCAGTGCGCCGGATGCCGCTGTGCCGATGCTCGTTGTAGTACCAATGCACGAAGCGCATCATTCATTGCCTGGCGGCGTCCAGGTCTGCAAAGCCATGCACCGGGAACTCGGGAC
>JAYFSB010000080.1:0-7145 GCA_040946865.1 Burkholderia sp. | reverse complement strand
GACAACTTCGTTCATGATCGATTCGCTTCGCAGGCTTGACGACATCACGAATGCAGACACTTGATCAGCATTGCCTTTACCACCCATTCGAAATTCAACAGAGGCCGATTTTATAATGATGCTGACGAACAGCGAGGCGCGCTCGACCAGCGTCGCGACCGAAGGCGCATGACGCGAGCCCTTGATCAGGTCGCCTTTCCAGTGTCCGGGTAGGATCCGTTCGTCGATCTCAGCGGGATGCTGCCCCGGCGGTCTTCGCCCCGCGCTCGGAGCCGCCGGCTCTTGCTGGCCTGTCGCAGACAGGCGATCAGTTCCGCTCTCAACTGGCCGCGCGGCAGGGCGTACAACGCGGTGTAGATGGTTTTGTGACTGGCTAGCAGGGTCGGCTCATCGGGGTTCAGGTTTCGCAGTATGCCCACGATCTATTCGGGAGAGTGCCGCTCCGCTCACGCAGCAACCGCTCGATCGCCGCCCACAAGCGGCCCCTGCGAGTCCAGTCGGGTGGATTTGTTGCGCCGGCCCCACCAGGCAACTGGCGCACTGCTTGGCGAGCGGCGCACAATAGCCGCCAGCGAGCAACGGACGGACCGGTCCCTGCTTCGCGGCCGGTTCCGGTGCACGCCAGCCGTTACGGCGCAATCTGCGGCTGATCGAACTCGGCGCGTGATGCAAGTAGCGGGCAATTGCCCGCTACTTGCATCTCTGCTCAAAGCTTAGCTGGATCATCGTGCGCTCTTCACAACTCAGGTGTTTGTAAGTTCACATCGCAACACAATACCTCTTGGTAGGTGTCGTACTTCAGATTTGAGGCCGCCGGCGGTATCAGGGTCAGGCGTGACGTTTAGCAGGAACACGGCCAGCATGAAGAAACCGAAATGGGTGATGCCAAGCATGGGTGGGACCTTCGAAACCACGGCAGGGACAGCAAACATTCTACGCGTCTCGCCGCGCGGGCGGCAGCGTCTCGGGCGGCCCCCCGGCTGCGGATTTCGCAGCGATCGCTGCCGGCTTCGGCCCTGCCCGGCGCTCAGGCCAGCTAGGGCAAGGCGAAACGCTGGCCGACCGCAAGCGGCGCGCCGGCCAGGAACTCGCGCGCGGGCAGCCGCTTGCCGCTCGGTTTCTGCAACTGCGTGACGCGCAGCGCACCGCTGCCGCAGGCGATCAGCACGCCCTCGGTGCCGGCCTCGACGATGGTGCCGGGCTCGGCCGCGCCACACGCGGCCACCGCCTCGGCAGCCCACAGCTTCAGCACGCCGCCGTTAAGCGTGCCCGCGCCGCCCGGGAACGGATCGAAGGCGCGGATGCGCCGCGCCAGTACCTCGGCCGGCTCGCGCCAGTCGAGCGCGGCCTCGTGCTTGCCGATCTTCTCGGCATAGGTGATGCCCTCGGCCGACTGCGGCGTGGCTGCGAGGCCGCCTTCGCGTTCGAGCTTCACCAGCGCATCGACTATCAGCCGCGCGCCGAGCGGCGCGAGCTTGTCATGCAGCGAGGCGGTGGTGTCCTCGCCAGCGATCGCCACGCGCGCCACCTCCAAGATCATCGCGCCGGTATCGAGCCCCGCATCCATCTGCATCAACGTGACACCCGTCTCGGCGTCGCCGGCCTCGATCGAGCGATGGACCGGTGCGGCACCGCGCCAGCGCGGCAGCAGCGAGGCGTGGATGTTGATGCAGCCGTGGTGTGGGATATCGAGCACTTCCTGCGGCAGCAGCAGCCCGTAGGCGGCCACCACCATCACGTCGTGCGGCGTCGCGTTCAGCGTGTTGAGCGCGGCGGCCGCCTCGGCCGGGAACTTGCCACTGCGGCGCAGCGAGTGCGGCTGCACGACCGGCAGGCCATGCTCGAGCGCGTACTGCTTGACCGCGCTGGCCTGCAGCTTCATGCCGCGGCCGGCGGGCCGATCGGGCTGGGTCAGCACTAGCGGTACCGGAAAACCAGCCTGGTGGATCGCGGCGAGCGCGGCCTCGGCGAATTCCGGCGTGCCGGCCAAGATGACGCGCAACGAATGGCTCATGGGGAATCGGTTCGTCACGCGCGTCACATCGCACGTTCGAGTTTCTTCATCTTGCTCTTGATGCGGTTTTGCTTGAGCGGAGAGAGGTACTGGACGAACACGCGGCCCATCAGGTGGTCCATCTCGTGCTGAATGCAGACCGCCAGAAGACCCTCGCACTCGAGCTCGAAGGGCTGGCCGTCGCGGCCGAGCGCGCGCACGCGCACCTGATCGGGCCGCTCGACCTCGTCGTAGATGCCCGGCACCGACAGGCAGCCTTCCTCGTAGACCTGATTGCCGTCGCTAGACCAGACGATCTCGGGATTGGTGAAGACCTGCAGCGTATTCTTGTACTCGGAGGTGTCGACCACGATCACGCGCTCGTGCACGTCCACCTGGGTGGCGGCCAGGCCGATGCCAGGTGCCGCGTACATGGTCTCGGCCATGTCGTCGACCAGCTTGCGGATGCGATCGTCAACCACGTCGACGGGTTTGGCTACCTTGTGCAGCCGTTTGTCGGGGTAATGCAGGATGTTCAGAAGCGCCATGATGTTTCGATTCGGAAAGCGGTTGGGGCAGGTGGACCGGCCATTCGGCCGACTGGCCGCGCCGTCGCGATAGCCGGAAGATGAGGCTGCAATCGCGCGGGATCCAGTGCGCAGCCCAACGTCGCGTGCCGGTGCCCGCGATCCGTCCATTTTATTTCGAATGGGGAAAATTCTAGCATGGCGCCTTGCGCGTCGCAGGCCATTGGCCGGGCGGGGCCGATGAGCGCGGCAGTGCCTGCACGCGAGACGCTGCTCGCCTAGTTGCATCTGGCCTCGGTGCCGGGCCTGTCGACAGACGCCCGCGAGGCGCTAGCCGGCCCGACCGCCGCGGAATGCCGTGCTGGGGCCACGCGGCCCGGCCTGCAAAAGGCGGGCCGCCGACACCGTGCTCGGGCTGACTCGCCACGCCGGACGCCTGCCTGCTCACGCGCCACGATCGTGCCTACCCGCCGCGCATCGCGATGCTCTACAATCCGCCGCCACTGCTATATGTAAGAGGCGATCCCGACTGGCTGCAAGGGCGCGCGGTGACGATAGTCGGCAGCTGGCCAGGCAGATCTCCGCCGCACACGGTGCGCTGCTGTTCGAATGGCCGCTCGGCACGCCGGCTCGCGCCGCCAACTTCCCGCGGCGCAATTGCTTGATCGCGACGCTCTGCGAGGGCGTTCTGGTGATTGAGGCGATGCCGCGCTCGGGCTCGCTGATCACCGCGCGCCTGCTATGACCTGATTCGCGACGGCGCGAAGCTGGTCGAAACGACAGCCGACATGCTGGTCGAGTTCGGCATCGTGGCGGCCGATCGTGATGCCATGGTCCGCAAAGCCGAAACCGAAACCGCTTGCGCGCGCCCCGCCGTGAAACGCAGCCGCCATTCCGGAGCTCACGATTGCGCCGGGCGCAATCCGGCCCCCCGTTCGAGGGAATGCCCGGAAGCAGAGTACGCCGTCGATGCCGCCAAGCAGGGGGCGCATTTGCCACCTTGCCGCCAGAGGCGCTGGGCGGTGCTCGACGCGCTTGGTCATGGCCCGGTGCCGGTCGACCTGCTGGCCGGCCGAGCGCGCCGGCACCCTGCCGCACATCTACTGCTGCGGCTCGAACTGGCTGGCCGTGTGGCGAGCCTGCCCGGCGACTGCTACCAGCGGCTCGACGCGTCCGCTGCCGCGGCGCTGGCCGTGCTACATTCCAGCGATGAGGCGCAACCCGCGCCACCGCCCTTCAGCAAGGAACCGTGATGCCCGCGCTGAACCTCGATACCGACGCCGATCGGATCGCCGAGCGCCTCCGTGATCTCGACGCGCTGCTCGTCGCCTGCCTGTGCGCCGAATGGTGCGGCACCTGCCGCGGCTACGACGACACCTTCGAGCGGCTCGCCGCCGCCCATCCCGAGGCCTGCTTCGTCTGGATCGACATCGAGACCCATGCCGATCGCCTCGACGATTTCGACGTCGAAAATTTCCCGACGATCCTGATCGAGGACGCCCATGCCGTGCGCTTCTTCGGCACGGTGCTGCCGCATGCGGGCATCGTTGAGCGGATGCTGAGCGATCTCAGTGCGATCACCAGCGTCACCCATGCGCCAAAACTGCGCAACCTGCTCGACGTCGCCGTCTGACCCCAAATTTGAAGTGCCTGTGCGCCGCTCGTTCACACCCCGCCGAGGTTCGCGCCACACGGCGCTTCGGCAGGCTTGCCGACTATTCCGGCCCCACTTATGATGAGCCGTTTTTTACACGAGCCGGGTGACGACCCGGCACCGTGTGCTATAAAGCCGACGTAAAAGGGCCGTCAGACGGCCATCCGGTCTATCCAACCCACGCGAGTCATGTCTAAAGCACTGATCATTGCGGAAAAGCCTTCTGTCGCGAACGATATCGCGCGCGCCCTGGGCGGCTTTACCAAGCATGACGAATACTTCGAAAGTGACGACTTCGTCTTGTCGTCCGCGGTCGGCCACCTGCTCGAAATCGCCGCTCCCAAGGAGTACGAGGTCAAGCGCGGTAAATGGAGCTTCGCGCATCTGCCGATCATCCCCCCGCATTTCGACCTTAACCCGATCGCAAAAAGCGAATCGCGGCTCAAGGTGCTGACTAAGCTGATCAAACGCAAAGACATCGACCGCCTCATCAACGCATGTGACGCGGGGCGTGAGGGCGAACTGATTTTCCGCCTGATCGCGCAGCATGCGAAGGCGAAGCAGCCGGTCCAGCGCCTCTGGCTCCAGTCGATGACGCCGGCCGCGATCCGCGACGGTTTCGCCAAGCTGCGCAGCGACGCCGACATGCAGCCGCTGGCCGACGCCGCTCGCTGCCGCTCGGAAGCCGACTGGCTGGTCGGCATCAATGGCACGCGCGCGATGACCGCCTTCAACAGCAAGGGCGGCGGCTTCTTCCTGACAACCGTCGGGCGCGTACAGACGCCGACGCTGTCGATCGTGGTCGAGCGCGAGGAGAAAATCCGGCGCTTCGTGCCACGCGACTACTGGGAAGTACGGGCCGAGTTCGTCTGCGCCGGCGGTTTCTACGAAGGCCGCTGGTACGACCCAAAATTCAAGCGCGACGAGCACGATCCCGAGAAGCGTGATTCGCGCCTGTGGGCGCTGCTGGCGGCCGAGACCATCGTGGCGGCCTGCCGCGGCCAGATCGGCGTGGTCAGCGAGGAATCCAAGCCCTCGACCCAGCTTTCACCGCTGCTCTACGACCTGACCAGCCTGCAGCGCGAGGCGAACAGCCGTTTCGGCTTCTCCGCCAAGAACACGCTGGGCATGGCCCAGGCGCTGTATGAAAAGCACAAGGTGCTGACCTACCCGCGTACCGATGCGCGTGCGCTGCCCGAAGACTACCTCGGCACCGTCAAGCAGACTATGGAGATGCTCAAGAAGAGCAACAGCTACCTGCCGCCCGCCAAGCAGGTGCTCGACAAGGGCTGGGTCAAGCCGAACAAGCGGATTTTCGACAACACCAAGATCAGCGACCACTTCGCCATCATCCCGACCCTGCAGGCACCCAAGGTCCTGTCCGAGCCGGAGCAGAAGCTCTACGACCTGGTGGTCAAGCGTTTCCTGGCGGTGTTCTTCCCGGCGGCCGAGTACAAGGTCACCACCCGCATCGCCGAGGTGGCCGGCCATCACTTCAAGACCGAGGGCAAGGTGCTAGTCGAGCCGGGCTGGCTGCAGGTCTATGGCCGAGACACCGAGGAGGGTACCGACGCCAACCTGGTGCCGGTGCAGAAGAACGAGAAGGTCAAGACCGACAAGATCGCCACGCATCAGCTGGTGACCAAGCCGCCCGCGCGCTACTCGGAAGCCACCCTGCTCTCGGCGATGGAAGGTGCCGGCAAGCTGGTCGAGGACGACGAGCTGCGCGAGGCGATGGCCGCCAAGGGGCTCGGCACGCCGGCCACGCGCGCGGCCATCATCGAAGGCCTGCTTGGCGAGAAATACCTGATCCGCGAAGGCCGCGAGCTGATCCCGACCGCCAAGGCGTTCCAGCTCACCACGCTGCTGCGCGGCCTCGGCGTGAAGGAGCTGACCGCGCCCGAGCTGACCGGCGAATGGGAATACAAGCTCTCGCAGATGGAACGCGGCAACTTGCCTCGCGATACCTTCATGCAGGAAATCGCGCGAATGACGCAGACCATCGTCAAGCGAGCCAAGGAATACGATTCGGACACGATCCCGGGTGACTACGCGACGCTCCAGACACCCTGCCCGAACTGCGGCAGCCAGGTGAAGGAGAACTACCGGCGCTTTGCCTGCACCAAGTGCGAGTTCTCAATCTCGAAGATCCCGGGCAGCCGCCAGTTCGAGATCCCCGAGGTCGAAGAGCTGTTGCAGAAGAAGGAAATCGGCCCGCTGTCGGGCTTCCGCAGCAAGATGGGCCGGCCATTCTCGGCAATCCTCAAGCTGTCCTTCGACGACGAGACCAAGAACTACAAGCTCGAGTTCGATTTTGGCCAGGACCAGGGCGGCGAGGATGGCGAGGTGCCCGACTTCTCGGCGCAGGAGCCGGTGGGTGCCTGCCCGAAGTGCGGCAAACGCGTATTCGAGCACGGCATGAGCTATGTCTGCGAGAACTCGATGGCCAACCTGAAGACCTGCGACTTCCGCTCTGGCAAAGTGATCCTGCAGCAGGAGATCGCCCGCGAGCAGATGGCCAAGCTGCTGTTGGACGGCCGCACCGACCTGCTGCCGAACTTCAAATCCTCGCGCACAGGCCGCAACTTCAAGGCCTTCCTGATCAAGCAGACGAACGGCAAGATCGGCTTCGAGTTCGAAAAGAAGGAGCTGAAGCCGGCCGCGGCCGCCAACGAGGATGGTGCCGGTTTGGATACGGCCGAAGCCGCGGTGCCGGCCAAGAAGACGGACGCCAAGAAAACGACTGTCGCCAAGAAGATTCCGGCCCGTAAGACGGGTTCGTGATGATGTAGCGCAGGGCAGCCCCTCCCGGGGGCTCGCGCCGTATCGAGCTAAGCGATCCTAGGATCTGTTTACATTTGAAAAAATGTGTTTAGGCAATGCTGATCAAGTCTACCGTCCCCGTGGTCCAGCCGTTATAGATCGGTGGATATGACCCGAGCAAGGCAAACGAGAATGAAACAGCCAACGC
>JAYFSB010000079.1:0-7157 GCA_040946865.1 Burkholderia sp. | reverse complement strand
CAACTTCGTTCATGATCGATTCGCTTCGCAGGCTTGACGACATCACGAATGCAGACACTTGATCAGCATTGCCTTAAGCATGTTCGTCCCGTCTCCACTCGATATGACAAGCTTGCCGAGAGCTATCTCGTGTTTGCATCGCTTGCCTGCGCGTTTGGGCCAGGCGTAAATGTGAACACTGCCTAGTACGGCGAGGCAAGCGCTTCGAGCCACCGGGCATTAGGGAATGCCGCAGTCGCGTCGGGGGACTGATGGAAGAAGAGCGTCGTGTTCACGCAGCGCGGTGGAGCAAGGGCGTGGCCGATGCCGGGAATTATAGGAGGCACGCACGGCGGGTGGGGCGCGGAGGGGCTAAAAAAGGAGGCGGGGCACTCGCCTGGCTCGGCCGCCGCTTGCCAGGCCGCAAAAAACGCATCCATGAGAAGACGCGATGACGCGGTTTCGCCGTTCAGCTCGGTCGCGAAGCCGTTTTTGCTGGGGCGCAGGCCGGGTCTCTGTTAAAATGACGGGGTTTGCAGCCTCCCATCTGATGAGGATTTGATGATTGCTTGCCCGCTTCACGGACTGATGGTGCCGCACTGCGCGCCGGGGTCGGCTGGCCAGCGAGCTTCCGAACATGCCGTGCCCCATTTTTCTCGACTCGTTCTCTGGACTCGACATGACGACCTCGCCTACCGCCAACACCTCCCTGATGGCCAACGCGCTCCGCGCGCTCGCGATGGATGCCGTCCAGCAAGCGAACTCCGGCCACCCCGGCATGCCGATGGGCATGGCCGAAATCGGCGTCGCGCTTTGGTCGCGCCACTTGCGCCACAACCCGACTAACCCGAGCTGGGTCGATCGCGACCGCTTCGTGCTGTCCAACGGACATGGCTCGATGCTGCTGTACTCGCTGCTGCATCTGACCGGCTACGCGTTGCCGATCGACGAGCTGAAGACCTTCCGCCAGCTGCATTCCAAGACGCCGGGTCATCCAGAATATGGCATCACGCCGGGCGTCGAGACTACCACCGGCCCGCTCGGCCAGGGTCTGGCGAATGCGGTCGGCATGGCGCTCGGTGAAGCGCTACTGGCGGCCGAGTTCAACAAGGCCGACGCTAAGATCGTCGACCACCACACCTACGTGTTCGTCGGCGACGGCTGCCTGATGGAAGGCATCTCACACGAGGCGTGCTCGCTGGCCGGCACGCTCAAGCTCAACAAGCTGATCGCGCTGTACGACGACAACGGCATCTCGATCGACGGCGACGTGGTCAACTGGTTCCACGACGACACCCCGAAGCGTTTCGAAGCCTATGGCTGGAACGTGATCCCGGGCGTCGACGGCCATGACGTCGACGCGGTCGACGCGGTCATCGCCAAGGCCAAGCAATTGGACAAGCCCACCCTGATCTGCTGCAAGACGGTGATCGGCAAGGGCGCGGTCACCAAGGCCGGTGGCCATGACGTGCATGGCGCGGCGCTCGGTGCCGAGGAAATCGCCAAAACGCGCGCCGCGCTGGGCTGGAACTGGGAACCCTTCGTGATCCCACAGGAAGTTTATGCGGCATGGGATGCCAAGGCCGCCGGCACCAGATTCGAAGCCGACTGGCAGGGCGCATTCGACGCCTACCGCGCCAAGTACCCGGCCGAGGCGGTCGAGTTTGAGCGCCGCTCGGCCAACAAGCTGCCGGCCGACTGGGCTGAGAAGGCCGCCGCCATCATCGCCGGTGCCAACGAGCGCGGCGAGACGGTCGCCACCCGCAAGGCCTCGCAGCAGACCATCGAGGGCCTGGCCGCAGGGCTGCCCGAGCTGCTCGGCGGCTCGGCCGACCTGACCGGCTCGAACCTAACCAACTGGAAGGCCTCCAAGCCGGTGCGCGCCGGCGAGTACGGCATCCAGTGGGGCAACCACATCAACTACGGCGTGCGCGAATTCGGCATGAGCGCCGTGATCAACGGCCTGGTCCTGCATGGCGGCTACAAGCCCTTCGGCGGCACCTTTCTGACCTTCTCCGACTACAGCCGCAACGCGCTGCGCGTGGCCGCGCTGATCAAGACCCCATCGATCTTCGTGTTTACCCACGATTCGATCGGCCTCGGCGAAGACGGCCCGACCCATCAGTCGATCGAGCACGTCGCCAGCCTGCGCCTGATTCCGAACCTCGACGTCTGGCGTCCGGCCGACTCGGTCGAGACGGCGGTGGGCTGGACCGAGGCGATCGCTGCTCAGCGTCCGTCCTGCCTGATCTTCAGTCGCCAGAATCTGCAGTTCAACACGCGCAGCGAAGCGCAGATCGCTAATATCGCCAAGGGCGGCTACGTGCTGCGCGACTGGCAGGAAGACATCGTCGCGCGCAAGATCATCCTGATCGCGACCGGCTCTGAGGTTGAGCTGGCGATGAAGGCCGTCGGGCCGCTGGCGCAACAGGGCATCGCCGCGCGCGTAGTGTCGATGCCGGCCACCACCGTGTTCGATCGCCAGGACGCCGAGTACCGCGAGCGCGTACTGTCGGCCGGCGTGCGCCGTGTGGCGATCGAGGCGGGCGTGAGCGACTTCTGGCGCAAGTACGTCGGCCTCGAGGGCGGCGTGGTCGGAATTAACACTTTCGGCGAATCGGCACCGATTGGCGTGCTGTTCAAGTACTTCGGTTTCACCGTTGAGAACGTAGTCGAGACGGCAAAGAAGGTGCTCGCCTAAGCGATATCAAGCGCGGGGGCCGCTTTTGCCTTCCTGGGCGGCGGTCTGCGCCGCCGTGGAGCTGCACGAAACGCTAGGCGGTTTCAAGGTTAAAGTGCAACAGAAGCCAGTTGCGCCCGAAGGGCATCCCTTGAAGCAACGATTTCATGATAATGCTGACGAACATCGAACGATTCGGGTATGAACAGTTCAGCCGGACACGTCCAGCCCAAGCTTTTGCGCGGGCGGGCGTTCATCTGCCAGGCGATGTCGTCGAGCTCGGTCTGGGAGAACACGGCCAGATCCGTACCTTTGGGCATGTACTGGCGCAGCAACCCGTTGGTGTTCTCGTTGCGCCCGCGCTGCCAAGAAGGGCTATACGGATAGCGAAGTAGACCTTGATGCCGGTGGTCTCTCAAAGCTGCTCATGCCTGGCCATCTCCCGTCCCTGATCATAGGTCATGGAAAGACGGCGCTGGGCGTCGATGCGGTTCAGGATCATGCCGAACGAAGTGACGGCGGCGTCGGCAGTGGCGTTCTCCATCTTGCCCAGAGTGATGAACAGCGAGGTACGCTCGACCAGCGTCGCGACCGAAGACGCATTACGCGCGCCCTTGATCAGGTCGCCTTCCCAGTGCCTATGCACGATCCGCTCGTCGATCTCAGCCCGGCGATCGTGGATGCTGCCCCGGCGGTCTTCGCCACGCGCCCGGGGCCGCCGGCGCTTGCGGGGCCTGTCGCAGACAGGCGATCAGTTCTCCGCTCGCAACTGGCCGCGCGGCAGGGCGTACAGCGCGGTGTAGATGGGTTTCGTGACTGGCCAGCAGGGTTGGCTCATCGGGGTTCATGTTTCGCGGGCTCTCTTGAAATTTGAGTGGGTTAAGCGACATATTGGTTGATTTTCGAGAAGTCGAGCTTGCCGGCGATCAGAAACAGCACGGTGCGCATGGTCGTGAGGTTGGTGTATCCGCGCCGCGCCTTTCCGCTTGGCGGCCTGGAAAAGTCCGGTTGATGGCTTCCAGCAAGCCGTTGGTCTGACGCGTCTGGATCCAGGCGACGATGCCGTCGAAATGACTGCGGATCATGCGTGCGACGTCCCTCATCGGATCGACCTTCGAGTGCATGACGTTCGTGCACCACTGCTCGAGCATTTCGCTGGCGACGTTGATCTGCTTGCGATCGAGAAGCTCCCGAAGTTGCTCGAGATAGCGCCACGCTCGGGCGGTCTGCTTGGTCGCGACGTTCACGATCAGGGCATCGAGATCGGCGTGTTGCGCGGTGGTCAGCCGCGGTCGCGATCCTTCAGCAGCGACTATCGCCATCCTTTGAGTTCCAAATCGGTTCGCGGCTCGATTCGCCGCATTGGATCCACGGCTTTCGACGCATGAGCGACAACGTGGAACTTGTCGAAGGTGATGCGAGCATTCGGCAGGTTCGTCTCGACGCCTTTGATGAACCGGGCACATGTCAATGCTAACCGGCGTGATCTGCTCGGACTCTCCCTCATGCTCGCGCAGGCTTTGCTGGAACGAGCATCAGCACCATGGCCTCGAACAGCAGCGTGAAGCCCTTGAGCTTTGAGCTGCTTGCTGGCCCAACTCTGGGCTCGATGAGCGCCACGCGGCCGTCAGGCAGCTTGATGCGAGGCGTGCGTACTTCGAGAAAGCAAGTCGTGCTGGAAAAAGTTAAAGTGCCGGCACAGCGCTTGACAACGGTGTCGTGCACGGGATAGCCGCCGGCGATCTCTGGATGCGGGAAGCGACTGCCGACAACGAAATCGATGTTGACCCGTCAACCGCTTCGCAGCCGCGTCAAAATCGATGCCGTTCACGAACCACGGATCGCTGATACCCAAAGTCGTCTTGAACAACTTGCTATGCATGACTACCGTCGCTCACGTGTCAATCGGGCAATTTACCACCCACTCGAAATTCAACAGAGGCACAATTCAGGTGTTTATAGGCTTTTATCGCAACACAACACAATACCTCTCGGTAGGTGTTGCGCTTCAGATTTGAAGCCGCCCTATTTTTCAGCCATCAGGAGATCAGGAGATAGACCATGACGATTCGCGTTGCAATCAACGGTTACGGCCGCATCGGCCGCAACACGCTACGCGCTTTCTACGAAAACGGCAAGAAGCATGGCATCGAGATCGTCGCGATCAACGACCTCGGCGATGCTAAGACCAACGCGCACCTGACGCAGTACGACACGGCGCACGGCCGCTTCCCCGGTGAAGTGTCGGTCGACGACGGCGACTACCTGATCGTCAACGGCGACTGCATTCGCGTGCTGGCCAACCGCAATCCGGCCGAACTGCCGTGGGGCGAGCTTGGCGTCGACGTGGTGTTCGAGTGTACGGGCTTCTTCACCACCAAAGAAAAGGCCAGCGCCCACCTGAAGGGCGGCGCGAAGAAGGTGATCATTTCGGCACCGGGCGGCAAGGACGTCGACGCGACCATCGTCTACGGCGTCAACCACGACGTGTTGAAGGCCGAGCATACTGTGATATCGAACGCATCGTGCACCACTAACTGCCTGGTACCGCTGGTCAAGCCGCTGCATGACAAGATCGGCCTCGAGACCGGCCTGATGACGACGATCCACGCCTACACCAACGACCAAGTGCTAACTGACGTCTATCACGAGGACCTGCGCCGCGCCCGCTCGGCCACGCACAGCCAGATCCCGACCAAGACCGGCGCGGCCGCCGCGGTCGGCCTGGTGCTGCCGGAACTGAACGGCAAGCTGGACGGCTACGCGATCCGCGTGCCGACCATCAACGTGTCGATTGTCGACCTGTCCTTCATCGCCAAGCGCGATACCACGGTCGAGGAAGTGAACGCGATCATGAAGGAAGCCTCGGAAGGCGCGCTCAAGGGTATCCTGGTCTACAACGACCAGCCGCTGGTGTCGGTCGACTTCAACCACAACCCAGCCTCGTCCTCGTTCGATTCGACGCTGACCAAGGTGTCGGGCCGCCTGGTGAAGGTGTCGAGCTGGTACGACAACGAGTGGGGCTTCTCGAACCGCATGCTGGACACGGCAGTCGCCTTCGCCAACGCCAAGTAAATTGGCCCCGGGCGGGGGCCTGCTGGTCATGCCCGTTTCGATTCAGCGTAAGCGCTAATTTCCGCACACCGGAAGGAAAATCACTTGCAATTTACGGGCGAGCATAGTCGCATCGCGTCGGTCGAGATCGACCGACGATGTCTGCGCTTGGATTCAGAAGAAACGCGCCGATTCAATGGTCGGCGTACGCTCGCGCCGTCAGCTCACGTTTGTGGTCGCTGCTTGCCGCTTCGCGTAGTTGAACGGCAGCAAGTCGCTGATGTCGGCATCTGCTGGTTGCTGGGGCAGCTCGCTCAGCCCATGCATCCGCCACGCGTGCGATTCGACACCGCTGGCGCGGCATATAAGCATCAGTCTATACCATTGCGCTGGCCTTTGCGCCGGCCGGCGTGTCGCTGAACAGCCACGACTTTCTTCGCCTCTGTTGAATTTCGAGTGGGTGCTACATTGCCCGATTTGCACGGGAGCGAAAGGGAGTTATGCATAGCAAGTTGTTCGAGGCGGCTTTGGGTATCAGCGATCCATGGTTCGTGAACGGCATCGATTTCGACGCGGCGGCGAAGCGGTTGACGGTCAACATCGATTTCGTTGCCGGCATTCGCTTCCCGCATCCAGAGATCGCCGGCGGCCATCCCGTGCATGACACTGTTGTCAAGCGCTACCGGCACTTGAACTTCTTCCTGCACGACTGCTTTCTCGAAAAAAGTGCGCACGTCTAGCACCAAGCTGCCTGACGGCCGCGTGGCGCTCGTCGAGCCCGAGTGGGCCGACACAAGCTCAATGGCTTCACGCTGCTGTTCGAGGCAATGGTGCTGATGCTCGCCCAGCAGATGTCGTTCACCGCAGTCGCCTGTACCGTCGGCAAGTCCTGGCATCGGGTGAACGCCACTTGCAAACGCTATGTTGAACTCGCGCTCGCCGAGATCGACCTGTCCGACATGACGAGCATTGCCGTCGACGAAACGTCCTACCAGCGTGGACACAACTACCTGACGCTCGTGGCTGATGCGCTCGAACGCAAAGTCGTGTTCGTGACCGAAGGCAAGGATGCTGCGACAATCGAAGCGTTCGTCGCAAGCCATGCGCGAGCATGGGGGAGAGCCCGAGCAGATCACGTCGGTCAGCATTGACATGTCGCCCGCGTTCATCAAAGGCGTCGAGACGAACCTGCCGAATGCTCTCATCACCTTCGACAAGTTCCATGTCGTCGCTCATGCGTCGAAAGCCGTACACCAAATGTGGCGAATCGAGCAGCGAACCGATCCGGAACTCAAGGGATTGCGGTGGCCGCTGCTGAAAGATCAGCGACCGGCTGACCGCCACGCAACGCGTCGATCTCGATGCCATGATCGTGAACGTCACGACCAAGCGGACCGCCCACGCGTGGCGCTATCGCGAGCAACTTCGGGAGATTCTCGATCGC
>JAYFSB010000078.1:0-7225 GCA_040946865.1 Burkholderia sp. | reverse complement strand
TCGTCGCGCGCGGGAAATCGAGCACCTGGCACACCCGCTGCAATCCGAAGGGTTTGCCTATCGTGGAGATCGCGTGGTTCATGTCGACGATCTCCGTACAATCAAAGGGTGGCGTTCCTGCCGCTCGCGCGCCATGTGCAGAATTTCGACCTCCATGGTCAGTTCCCCTACGCGATGCGCGGCGTCCTCGGGCTTGACTTCCAACGGATCGGTCTGGTATGACTTTCAGTCCGGCTTCAATACCGGCAAGGGCAAGCTCACGCCACTGCTCGAACTCGACGATTGTTACGCCGACCTCGTGATTACGCCGACCTCGTGAGAAACGGCGTCAATGGATTCGCCGCGCCACAAACGCAAGACGACGGCACGTTTGCGCCCCCGATAGACCACCGTTTAAATTCAGCCGGCGCGCAGAGCGGCGACCGTAGACGCCGCCCGCGCAACCTCACGCATATCCACTTTCTTCAACATCTCAGACTCCAGTTTGGATGACACGTTTTACCCAAAATCTGCGTCTAGAAAAAACCCGGAGCCGCCACACCGAGATCGACATGAGAAGCATTGCCGTCGATGAAACGTCCTACCAGCGCGGACACAACTACCTGACGCATCGTGGCTGATGCGCTCGAACGCAGAGTCCTATTCGTGACCGAAGGCAAGGATACTGCGACGATCGAAGCGTGCGTCGCGAGCCTAGGAGAGAGCTCGAACAGATCACGTCGGTCAGCATTGACATGTCGCCCGCGTTCATCAAAGGCGTCGAGACGAACCTGCCGAATGCTCGAATCACCTTCGACAAGCTCCAGGTCGTCGCTCATGCGTCGAAAGCCGCGGACCCAATGCAGCGAACCGATCCAGAACTCAAGGGATTGCGATAGTCGCTGCTGAAGGATCGCGACCGGCTGACCGCCGCGCAACGCGCCGATCTCAATGCCCTGATCGTGAACATTCCGACCAAGCGGATCGCCCGCGTGTGGCTCTATCGCGAACAACTTCGGGAGATTCTCGATCGCAAGCAGATCAACGTCGTGCAGATCAACGTCGTCAGCGAAATGCTCGAGCAGTGGTGCACGAACGTCATGCGCTCGAAGGTCGATCCGATGAAGGACGTCGCCCGCATGATCCGCAGCTATTTCGACGGCATCGTCGCCTGGACCAAACGCGTCAGACCAACGGCTTCCTGGAAGCCCCATCAACGGACTCTTTTAGGCCGCCAAGCGAAAAGCGCGCCGATACACCAACCTCACGACCATGCGCACCGTGCTGTTTCTGATCACCGGCAAGCTCGACTTCTCGAAGATCAACTCACATGTCCCGTAACCCACTCAAATTTCAAGAGAACCTTATTTGGTGTATGATTTGTTTTCTTACTGGGTCGGAAAACGGAAGGCGGCACGGAGCATGCTGCCGCGAAACCAGGCTTGCTGCCCGACCGGGGATCCAACCCGCGAAGCGGCGCAAGATGGGATCCCGGCCGACCAGATTGTTCAGATCAGCTCAGGTCGACCGGCACGAAGATCTGCGCGTCGTCGCGCTGGATCAGCAGTGCCAGGCTGTTGCCGGCGTTCTTGACCGCGTCGCGCAGCTGTTCGGGGCTGGTGACCGGACGGCCGTTCACCGCCAGGATCACGTCGCCGGGCTGGATGCCGGCATTGGCGGCCGGCCCGGCGGCCTGCTGCACCACCAGCCCGTGCGTGAGCGAGGTGCCAGTGCGCTCCTGCGGGCTCAGCTGGCGCACCGCGAGGCCCAGGCGTCCCTGCTCGGCCGGCTCGTCGTTGCTGGCGCTCTGCTGGTTATCTGCCAGCGAGGTGAGGGTCACCGTCACATCCTTGCGCGCCTTGTCGCGCCAGATCTGCAGGCCAGCCTTGGTACCCGGCTTGAGGCTGGCGATCTGGCCAGGCAGCATGGTCGAATCCTGCACAGGCGTGCCGTTCACCGACAGGATCACGTCGCCCGGCTGCAGACCAGCCTTGGCAGCCGGGCCCTTCGGGTCGACCGAGCTAACCAGCGCGCCGTCCGGCTCCTGCAGTCCGAATGAACTGGCCAGCGTCTGGTCGAGGCCCTGCACCGCCACGCCGAGGCGGCCGCGGCTCACGTGGCCGGTCTTCACCAGTTCATCCTTGACCTTGATCGCCTCGTTGATCGGGATCGCGAAGGACAAGCCCTGGAAGCCGCCCGTCTGCGAGTAGATCATCGAGTTGATGCCGATCACCTCGCCCTGCAGGTTGAACAGTGGGCCGCCGGAATTGCCGGGGTTGACCGGCACGTCGGTCTGGATGAACGGTGTGTAGTTCTCGTCGGGCAGCGCGCGCGACTTCGCGCTGATGATGCCCGAGGTCACGGTGTTGTCGAAGCCGTAGGGCGAGCCGATCGCCACCACCCACTGGCCGACCTTGCTTTGCTGCGGATCGCCGATCTTGACGGTCGGCAGGCCGCTCGTATCGATCTTAAGCACCTCCACGTCGGACTGCTTGTCGGAACCGATCACCTTGGCGCGATACTCGCGCTTGTCGGTGAGCTTCACGGTGACCACATTCGCGCCGTCGATCACGTGTGCATTGGTCAGGATGTAGCCGTCGGGGCTGATGATGAAGCCCGAGCCAAGGCTGGTGCTCGGCGTGTCGTCTGCCTGGCCGCCGCCCATGCCCGGCACCTGGCCATAGAAGTGCTTGAAGAACTGGTAGAACGGATCGCTCGGATCGATCGGCAACTGCTGCGCGCCACCGCGACGCGCCGAAGCCCTCACCACGTGCTTGGCGCTGATGTTGACCACCGCCGGGCCATAGGTTTCGACCAGGCCCGAGAAATCGGGAATCCCCGTCTTCGCGGCAGCCTCGGCCGGCATCAACGCGACGGCCTGCGCCGGCGAGATGATCTGTGGCGGTTCGGCATGACGCGTGCCGGCCACATAACCGGCCGACAAAGCGGCCGCGACGGCCACGACGACGGCGCTGCGCGCCAGGAAACGGGTGTTCATCGTTCTACCTCCTCGTTTGTTGGTTCGCAGCGTAAAGGCACTGTCTTAAAGGAGGCTTAACAGAATCGGGGGCGAATCGTAAATCCTCGCCGAACTGCCTTCAAATTGTTTTTATTCAACGCAGGCACCGGGAAACGAGATCTCCACCAGCAGGCCCCCCGTTGGCGATTCGCCGAGCGTGACGGTGGCGCGCTGCTGGGCAGCCACGCGCTTGACGATCGCCAGGCCCAGGCCGCTGCCCGACACGTCGGTACGCACGCGCGCCGAAGAATCGCGGTAGAAGCGGTCGAACACGCGCTCGCGCTCCTCGGGCGGGATGCCGGGGCCGCTGTCGGCCACCCGTACCAGCACGCGGCCCTCGACAAAGTTCAGCGAGACGTCGATGCGGCCGCCTTCCGGGGTGTACTTCACGGCGTTGTCGAGCACGTTGTTGAGCATCACGCGCAACGCGCCGATATCGGCATCGACGATCGCTGGCTGGACCTCCTCAATGCCGAGGTCGATATTGCGCTTCTGCGCGACCACCGCCTGCGCGCTCACGCAATGCGCGAGCACGTCGGCTAGCGCGACCGGCTCGTGCACCGTGGCGCCGTCTGGCTCAGAGCGCGCCAGCGCGAGCAGCTGCTCGGCCAAGCGCGCGGCGCGCGTGACACCACTCTGCAGATCGGCCAGCGCCTCGCGGCGGGTCTCGTCGTCCTGCGCGCGCGTCACCAGCTGCGCCTGGATCTGCACCGCGGCCAGCGGCGTGCGCAGCTCGTGCGCGGCATCGGAGAGGAAGGCCTTCTGCGTGTCGAGCGCCGCCGAGAGCCGCGCCAGCAGACCGTTGAGCGCATGCACGAGCGGCTTCACCTCCTGTGGCAGACGGTTATCGGGCAGTGGATTGAGCGCCTCGGGGCGGCGCGATTCGACCGCGCGCGTGACACGCCGCAGGGGCCGCATGCCGCGACCGACGATCATCCAGACCGCCGCACCGAGAAACGGCAGCAGCACGATCAGCGGCCACACGGTGCGCAGCGCGACGCTAGCCGCGAGCCGGTTACGCACCGACAGCGGCTGCGCGAGCTGAACCACATTGTCGCCAACGATCGCGCCATATACGCGCCAATCGCCGTGATCGGTGCGTTCGGTGGAGAAGCCGAGCTCGGCGCGCGGCGCGATCGGCGCGCGCGGATGCGAGAAGTACATCAGCCCGCCGTTGTGGTTCCAGATCTCGATCACGATGCCCTCGTCGCCATTGGTGCACGAGCCGAACACCTGCGAGAAGGGTTCCGAGGGCAGTGCCGCGGCGATCGCCTGGAGCTGATAGTCGAACAGTTCGTTGGCCTCGGCCAGCGCCTGGCGATAGATCAGCCAGCCCGCGGCACCCACGCCCGCGACCACGATCGCGAGCAGCCAGATCAGCAATTGATGGCGAATCGACCTCACGAGCTACGATTCCTTAGCGACCATGTAGCCGAGCCCGCGAACGTTGCGGATCAGGTCCGAGCCAAGCTTCTTGCGCAACGCGTGGATGTAGACCTCGACGGTATTGCTACCGATCTCCTCGCCCCAGCCATACATTTTCTCCTCCAGCTGACTCTTCGAGAGCACCGCGCCGGGCCGCGCCAACAGCGCCTCGAGCAGGGCAAACTCGCGCGCCGAGAGGGCCACCGCCGCGCTGTCGAGCGTGACCTGGTGCGAGGCCGGGTCGAGCGTGAGCGTACCGTGGCGGATCACCGATTCGCTGCGCCCCGACTGGCGGCGGATCAGCGCGCGCATGCGCGCGCCCAGTTCGTCGAGATCGAAGGGCTTGACGAGGTAGTCGTCAGCGCCGGTGTCGAGCCCCTTGACGCGGTCTGAGACCGCATCGCGGGCAGTGATGATCAGCACCGGCAGCGCGTGGCCGCGCGAGCGTAGCGTGCGCAGCACGTCGACGCCGTCGCGCTTAGATAGGCCCAGGTCGAGCAGCATCAGGTCATAGGTCTCGCTGACGATGACGGTCAGCGCGGCTTCGCCGTCCTGAACCCAGTCCACCGCGAAACCGTCCGCCTTGAGCGCCTTGCGCACACCGTCGGCAATCATCTTGTCGTCTTCGACCAGCAGGATACGCATCGTGCCAACCCTGGATGCAGTAGATTCGATGCCGGCCATTGTAGCCCCAGCTGCGCCGCATTTCGTCATCCCAGCGACGATGCTTGTCTCTACAATGTGCACACTCCGGTGCCACCGAGCCGGCACCGCACTACCCCTGCACGTCGATGAACCACACCATCCGTCCTACCGATTTCCTTCCTCGTTCCACCCGTGCCGCACGCGCGGCCCTTGTCATCGCCGCCTGCGCGGCCCTGGCGATTGCTACGCCGGCTGAGGCGCGCAAGAAACCGCGCGCCGGCAAGCACGCGGCCGCGGCCGCTATCGTGGTGGCCGCGCGCGGCATCCTGCCGACCTCGGTGCTGGCCGGCCTGCAGCGCGCGCACGTGCCGGCCTCCAGCATCAGCGTGGTGGTCGAGAAGATCGGCGCACGCGCGCCGGTGATGGCCTGGAACGCCGGACGGCCGATGTTGCCGGCCTCGACCATGAAGCTGGTCACCACCTACTCGGGCCTGTCGCTGCTCGGCCCCGACTACCGCTACCGCACCAGCGCATATGCCGACGGCACGCTCGATCTGTCCGGCACGCTGCACGGCAACCTCTACATCAAGGGCACAGGTGACCCGAAGCTGGTGCCCGAGGAACTGATCGACCTGATCAACCGAATCCGGCGCGCCGGCATCGTCAACGTGGACGGCTCGCTGGTGCTAGACAAGACCTTCTTCGCCAGCTCCACGCGCGACCTGCCCGCCTTCGACGACGATACCCAGGCACCTTACAACGTCGGCCCGGACCCGCTGCTCTATGCCTTCAAGGCGCTGTCCTTCACCGTCACGCCGATCGACAGCGGCAACGTCGCGATCGACGTGCTGCCGCCGCTGGCCAACCTGAGCATTGACAACGAAGTGAGCGAGGCCGGCGGCTCCTGCGCGATGGCCTCGGCGGCCGCGCGCCCGCGCCTGTCGACCGACGCCGGCGGCGCGCTGACGGCCAGCTTCGTGGGCCGCTTCCCGCCGCAATGCGGGCCGGTCACTAGCAATATCGCCGCACTCGATCATTCGCAGTTCTTCTCGCAGGGCTTTCTGGCGCTGTGGCGCTCGACGGGCGGCAACTTCGCGGGCCAGATCGTCGAGGGCAAGGTGCCGACCACTGTGCGCCCCGTCGCGGTCCATAACGGCCCGGTGCTGTCGAGCATCGTCTACGACATCAACAAGAACAGCAACAACGTGATGGCGCGCAATCTGTTCCTGTCACTCGGCGCGATCGTCGGCAAGCCGCCGGCCACGCCCGAGCAGTCGGCGCGCGTGATCCATGCCTTCCTGGAGAAGAGCGGCATCGCCGCGCCTGAGCTGCAACTCGACAACGGCTCAGGCCTGTCACGCGACGAGCACATCAGCGCGCGCACGCTCGCCGCGCTGTTGCAGGTCGCCAATGCCAGCCCGTTGGCTCAGCCATTCATCGAATCGCTGCCGATCGTCGGCGTAGACGGCACCATGGCGCGGCGCCTGACCAACCAGCCAGTGCTCGGCAATGCCCACATCAAGACCGGCACGCTGCGCGACGTACGCGCGATCGCCGGCTACGTGGCATCAGCCAACGGCAACAGCTACGTGGTGGTCAGCTTCATCAACGATCCGCGCTCGAGCGCGGCGCGCGCGGCGCATGACGCGCTGCTCGAATGGGTCTACTCGGGCCCGTGGCAAGCCGCCCAGTAAGTCTCTCGACAGCCATCCCGCAAAAAAGCCGCGGTGAGCGCGGGTCGGGGGGCGCTGCTACCCGCTTTTCTCTGCCCCCGCGCCGCGCCTCCCGGGCCCACCGGCAGGCGCGCAAGCCGTTCCGGGCGGGACTTGCGGGCAAACCCTCCCCAGAACACTCCCTTGATTCAACTTGTCGCGCCGGGCGCAGCGATTGCGTACTCTTTTGCTCTGCATACCACCCGACCAGCCTCAAAAATGGGGGCGGTTTCAAGGTTGAAGTGCAACAGAAGCCCGTTGCGCCCGAAGGGCATCTCCCAAGGCAACGATTTCATGATGATGCTGACGAACATCGAACGATTCGGGCATGCACAGTTGGCCGGACGCATCCAGCCCAAGCTCTTGGTAAACGACTCGGCATGGCCGTCGTAGACGCCAGCAAAGATCGCCGCCAAAGTGGTGTCCATCATTTTCGAAGTGATGG
>JAYFSB010000077.1:0-7268 GCA_040946865.1 Burkholderia sp. | reverse complement strand
CCCCCCCCCCCCCCCCCCCCCCCCCCCCCCCCCCCCCCCCCCCCCCCCCCCCCCCCCCCCCCCCCCCCCCCGCGCCGTGGCGGCTCACTGCGCTGCTCCTTGCGACACCACCCCTGGCATTCGCACCATACGGGTCAGATTGCTCGCAACCATCGTCTGCTTGAAGTGCTGGTCGACGCACCGAATGCCGCGAAGTGCGACCGTCGATTGCGCTATCGACAGAACGCTCATCGTTGCGCGCAACATGCGGTGTCACATTGCGAACGCGGCAAACGTTCACGAAATCGCGGGTGTTATATGGCCTTGTCGGCACCGACTGTTTTCGTATAAGTGCCTGGCACGCAATCGAGCAATCGCAACGCGCTGACCAGCTCGGCGAAACCATCTGCGTAACTGACCACTGCGCCGACCACCAGCCCCGAGCGGTTCTCCATCAGGATGTGCCCGTGGTAGCACAGGATGGCCGGGCTCTTGTGGCTCGTCTTGAACAATCGCGCCCTGGGTCAGTAGTCGACTCGTGCGGCATGACCGCGTCGCTCGCCTTTCCAGTCAGTGTCGGCGTTGCGCTCCATCGTCCTGACCGTCCTTGCGGCGTCAACTCTTGTGACTGACCCACGCCTGAATCAGCGTGCCGTCCACAGAGAAATTGCCTCTTAACAGCAAGCCCCGCTTGTCCGCCGAGTTCCATGACATCAGTGAAGAACGCTTCCACGACTTCATGCTCCAGCAGTCGGTCGCGGTTCTTCGAGAACACCGAGTGATCCCACACGGCGTCCTCGATCACGACGTCCTCGATCGACAGCCAGACCAACTAGCGGATTGTAGCGCATCGTTCCCACTGCCAAAAATCATGAACACGATATCCATAACGCCCGTCCCTCAAACCCCGTTTACACCACGGGATCTAAATTCAACAGCCTGCTAGGTCGTGCGTCTGCGCGTATTCTAACTGCGCTGGCTCGCATCAAAATTGACTTGAAACTATCGAGTCGATTTGATTAATAGCAAAAAAATAGATCAAGCGTCGCTGGATTCTGGGTCAAGGCTGCGCCACATGTACCAGGTTGCAACAGTACGCCACGGTTCCCAGTTGGCTGCGACCTCGCGCGCTTCGCTGCGCGTGACGGGTTCGCCGCTGAAGTAGTTGACGCTGATCGCGCGGATCAGGCCGGGGTCGTCGAGCGGCAGCACGTCAGGCCGCGACAGGTTGAAGATCAGGAACATCTCGGCGGTCCAGCGGCCGATGCCGCGGATCTGCGTGAGCTCGGCGATCACGTCCTCGTCTTCCATCGAGGTCCATTTGTCGACGTGCAGCGCGCCCGACACGAAATACTGGGCCAAGTCGATGATGTATTCCGACTTGCGCTTGGACAGGCCGCAGGCCGCGAGCTTCTCGAGGCCGAGGCGGATCACCTGCTGCGGCGTAAGCTTCTGGCAGGCGCCTTCAATCGCCGCCCACACGGCCTGCGCCGAGGCCACCGAAATCTGCTGGCCGACCACCGAGCGCGCCAGCGTGACGAAGGGATCGCCGCGCTTAACGAGATGCGCCGGACCGAATTTCGGGATCAACTTCTTGAGGATGCGATCGCGCTTGACGAGATCGGCGCTAGCCTTGTTCCAGTAATGGGGACGTACCACCTCCTCGCTCGCCGGCTCCGGCAAGGCTGCCTCGTTCGCGCGGGCCTTACGCGCCACGCCGTTGACAGCGCTCGCGCGCGGGTGGATCGCGCGCTTGGCGGCGACCTTCCCGGCCGGCGAGCGTGTCACCGCGCGAACCGCGCCCTTTGCCGGCACTTTCCTGCCCGTTGCCATCTTGCCTCCTGCCTGACGAGTCGATCAGCGGAATGGACGACGCACGATCAAACGCGACGCCATTCGGTCAACCCGCGCGGTTTGTCTTCAAGAGCGACACCGGCCTCGAGCAGTTCCGCCCGGATCTGGTCCGCTTCGGCATAGTTCTTCGCCTGCTTCGCAGCCACGCGCTCAGCGATGCGTGCCTCGATCGCCTCGCCGCTGAGTGCATCAACGCTCGCGCCCGTGGCCTGCTGCAGAAAGGCGCGCGGCTCGCGGCCAAGCAGGCCGAGCAACGCGCCGAGCTGCTTGAACTGCCGCGCGAGCGCGGCGTCGCCGGTACGGTTCACCTCGCCGGCCAGTTCGAACAGCACCGATACGGCCAGGGCCGTATTGAAATCGTCGTTCATCGCAGCGGCGAAACGCTGCGCATGCGGCTCGTCGAGATCGAGCGGCGCACCGTCTGGCGTGATGTCTTTGAGCGCAGTATAAAGACGCGTGAGCGCGGCGCGCGCATCGTCGAGATGCACTGCGCTGTAGTTGAGCGGCGAGCGATAGTGGGTGCGTGCGATGAAGAAGCGTACCACCTCGGCGTCGTACTTCTCGAGCACTTCGCGGATCGTGAAGAAGTTGCCGAGCGATTTCGACATCTTCTCGCTGTCGACCTGCACGAAACCGTTGTGCATCCAGATGTTGACGAAAGTCTCGCCGGTCGCGCTCTCGCTCTGGGCGATCTCGTTCTCGTGATGCGGGAACTGCAAGTCCTGGCCGCCGCCGTGGATGTCGAAGTGGTTGCCGAGCAGCGTGCAGCCCATCGCCGAGCACTCGATGTGCCAGCCCGGGCGGCCGCGCCCGTATTTCGAATCCCAGCTGGTGTCGGCTGGCTCCTCAGCCTTGGCGCTCTTCCACAGCACGAAATCGAGCGAATCCTGCTTGGCATCGTTGACCACGACGCGCTCGCCGGCGCGCAGGTCGTCGAGCGACTTGCCCGACAGGCGGCCGTAGTTCGCGAACTTGCGCACCGCGTAATTGACGTCGCCGTCCTTGGCCTGGTAGGCGTAACCGTTTGCCTCGATGGCCTCGATGATGCCGAGCATTTGCGGAATGTAGTGCGTGGCGCACGGCTCGTGGTCGGGTCGCTCGACGCCGAGCGCGTCCAGGTCCTCGTGCATCGCCGCGATGAAGCGCGAGGTCAGCTCGCCGATGGTCTCGCCGTTCTCCACCGCCCGACGGATGATCTTGTCGTCGATGTCGGTGATGTTGCGCACGTAGGTCACGCGATAACCGAGCCGGCGCAGCCAGCGCTGCACGATGTCAAACACTACCATCATCCGCGCATGGCCGATGTGGCAGTAGTCATAAACCGTGATGCCACACACGTACATGCGCACTTCGCCGGGCTGACGCGGCACGAAGACTTGCTTGTCACGTGCGAGCGTGTTGTAGATGCGCAGTGATTCCATAGAGAAGAAACGAGAACCGATGAGTGCCGCCCTGGCGATGGGCACATTCATGTGAATCCCCTCGGAGCACCCGCCGCAGCCCAGCACGATGCACCGTCAACACAGAGTCGTCGGTCGGACGACGGGCGAAGCGGTAACGGCCGCGAGAGGCAAAAGACAGTCCGCGGCTCGCCGGAGCGCGCGGACGATTTGCTAGACTAGAATGTCTCGGAGTATAACATTGTGATTAAGCCTATGAAATCTTCCCGCGGCCGCACGACGAGCGCTGCGACCCTCGTTGCGACTGCCCTCCTGGGTGTCGCGCTGGCGCTCCCGGCCTGGGCGCAGAAGGCCCCTGCCACCGCCGACGGCACCCCGAAGATCGACGCCTCGATCACCAGCTGCAACTGGTCGGCGGCCCTCTCGCAGCTCAATACGCGGATCGCTGCGAACCCGCGCGACGTGCAGGCGCAGTTCAAGCGCGGCACGGTGCTGGCCCGGCTCAATCGTGACGACGACGCGATCGCGCAGTTCCTCGCGCTGACCCAGGCCTACCCCGAACTCCCCGAGCCGTACAACAACCTCGCCGCGCTCTATGCTAAGCACGGCCGCTACGACGATGCGCGCGCGGCGCTGGTCACGGCCACTCAGGCAAACCCAGACTACAGCCTCGCCTACGAGAACCTCGGTGACCTGTACCTGCGCCTCGCTTCCGAAGCCTACAAGCGCGCTCGCTCGCTGAGCCACACCAGCGGCACGAGCGCGCGGCGCCTGGCCGACATCGAGCGGATAATCGCGCCGCCGGCGGCTGCGAAGCAGGCCGCCGCGAACCTGACCGAGGGAGTCTCAGCCGACGCCACCTCGACTATCACGCCGCAGCGGCAGCCGAGCTTCGAGTTCAACAGCGGCGGCACGACGCTGGCGACACCGCCCTACGTCGTGCCCTCGCGCTGAAGCAACGGCATGCGTCATTTTTTCAGCCTCTGTTGAATTTCGAGTGGGTGCTACATTGCCCGATTTGCACGTGAGCGACGATGGTCATGCATAGTAAGTCGTTCGAGACGACCTTGGGTATCAGCGATCCGTGATTTATGAATAGCATCGACTTCGATGCAACTGCCAAGCGATTGACGATCAACATCGATTTCGTTGCCGGCAGTCGCTTCCCGCATCCGGAGATCGTTAGCGACCAACGTGTGCACGACACCCTCGTCAAGCGCTATCGGCACTTGAACGTCTTCCAGTACGACTGCTACCTCTCGAAGTACGCAGTACACCTCGCGTCAAGTTGCCTGATGGCCGCGTGGCACTCGTCGAGCCCGAATGGACGAGCAAGCCCAAGGGCTTCACGCTGCTGTTCGAGGCAATGGTGCTGATGCTCGCCCAGCAGATATCGTTCACCGCAGTCGCCTGTACCGTCAGCGAGTCCTGGCATCGGGTGCACGCCATTTGCAAACGCTATGTCGAACTCGCGCTCGCCGAGATCAACCTGTCCGACAAGATAAGCATTGCCGTAGACGAAACGTCCTACCAGCGCGGACACAACTACCTGACGCTCGTGGCTGATGCGCTCGAACGCAAAGTCGTGCTCGTGACCGAAGGCAAGGATGCTGCGACGATCGAAGCGTTCATCAAAGGCGTCGAGACGAACCTGCCGAATGCTCGCATCACCTTCGACAAGTTTCACGTCGTCGGCGAAATGCTCGAGCAGTGGTGCACGAACGTCATGCGCTCGAAGGTCGATCCGATGAAGGACGTCGCCCGCATGATCCGCAGCCATGTCGACGGCATCGTCGCCTGGACCCAGACGCGTCAGACCAACGGCTTCCTGGAAGCCATCAACGGACTCTTCCAGGCCGCCAAGCGAAAAGCGCGTGGGAGATACTCCACCACCAACCTCACGACCATGCGCACCGTGCTGTTTCTGATCGCCGGCAAGCCCGACTTCTCGAAAATCAACCCACATGTCTCGTAACCCACTCAAATTTCAAGAGAGCCTACGAAATCGACCGTGACCGCGTCGGGCGAGCGACATCCGCGCCTCAACGATACGTCGCAGCTGAGGAGGCGAACGTCGAGGATCCGCTCACCACCAACTAGATCGCGTCCCTGGTCAACATCTCGCGGCGTCAGCTCGAGCGGCTGTCCGCCAGTATCTCGGCGCGATGCCGTCCGAGTACTATCTGAACCTGCGCCTCTTAAAAGAGCGCACGCAGTTGCAGCGCACCAGCAAGTCGGTGGTGCAGGTGAGCCTGGCCTGCGGCTTTTCCTCGGCCACGCATTTCTCGAACGCCTACCGCGAGCGCTTCGGCGTGATGCCGTGCTAGGATTGAGGCGGCCAGGATTGCAGCGATGCCGCCGCGGCATGTTTCGTTTCGCGATACCCGCCGGCACCGCCCCGACCGCCACCGCGCGTATGACGCGATGCCCGACCGGCCAAGCCAATAGAATCCGTCGCAATCGCGCAAGACCGTATCGCACCCCGTTGCCTACACTGAACGCTGTGCTTTCTGTACCAAGGAACCGCCATGACCTCCGAGAACGTGACCCGACAGACTTTCGATGACGTGATGGTGCCGGTATTCTCACCGGCACCGTTCGTGCCCGACCGTGGCGAAGGTTCGCGCGTCTGGGACACGGCCGGCAAGAACTACGTCGACTTCGCCGGCGGCATCGCGGTAACCGCGCTCGGCCACGGCCACCCGGAAGTGCTGAAGGTATTCGAGGCACAGGGCCGCCAGCTCTGGCACATCGGCAACGGCTACACCAACGAGCCGGTGCTGCGCCTGGCCAGGCGCCTCGAGAGCCTGACCTTCGCCGATCGTGCCTTCTTCGCGAACTCCGGTGCCGAGGCCAACGAGGCTGCGCTAAAGCTAGCGCGTCGCGTCGCCTTCGATCGCTTCGGCAAGGACAAGTACGAGATCGTCTCATTCGCGCAGTCCTTCCACGGTCGCACCTTTTTCACGGTCAGCGTTGGCGGCCAGCCGAAGTATTCCGACGGTTTCGGGCCGAAGCCGGCCGGCATCCACCATCTGCCCTACAACGACATCGAGGCCGCGCGCGCCGCGATCAGCCCGCGCACCTGCGCGGTGATCGTCGAGCCAGTACAGGGCGAGGGCGGCGTGATTTCGGCCAATCCGGCCTTCCTGAAGACGCTACGCGAGGCCTGCGACGCGCACGGCGCGCTGCTGATCTTCGACGAGGTGCAGACCGGCGTGGGCCGCACCGGCCACTTCTATGCCTACATGGACACGGGCGTGACGCCCGATATTCTGACCACCGCCAAGGCGCTCGGCAACGGCTTCCCGATCGGCGCGATGCTGACCACCGAGAAACTGGCCGCGCACTTCAAGGTGGGCGTGCACGGCACCACCTACGGCGGCAACCCGCTCGCCTCGGCGATCGCCGACAAGGTGGTGGAGCTGGTCAGCGATCCCAAGTTGCTGGCCGGCGTGGCCGAGCGCGGCGAACGGATCCGCGCCAAGCTGCGCGAGCTCGACGGCAAGCACGACCTGTTCCGCGAGATCCGCGGCAAGGGCCTGCTGCTTGGCACCGAACTGAACGAAGCCTTCGACGGCCGCGCCAAGGACTTCGTCACGGCCGCCGCCGAGCATGGCGTGATCATGCTGATCGCTGGGCCCAACGTGCTGCGCTTCGTGCCCTCGCTGGTGATCCCGCTCGATGTGCTCGACGAGGGCCTCGAGCGCTTCGCGCACGCGATCGACGAGGTGGTCGCGGCGAGATCGCCGCGAGCCGCTGAGGCCCGCCTTCCTCCGTCCGCATGAACGACGATGCTATTCGTACGCCCCGGCAGGCTTGCTGATCTCGACGCGCTCGCGCAGATAGCCCGCACCGCGCGGCCGGTGCTGTACTCGCTGCCGCACGCTGGAGGCGCACGTGGCACTGTCCGAGGACTCGTTGCGTTGCCCACCGATTTCCCCGGCGAGGAGTTCTACCGCCTCTGTTGAATTTCGAGTGGGTGGTAAATTGCCCGATTTGCACGTGAGCGATGGTAGTCATGTATAGCAAGTTGTT
>JAYFSB010000076.1:0-7312 GCA_040946865.1 Burkholderia sp. | reverse complement strand
GCTGGAAGAAGTTCAAGTGCCGGTAGCGCTTGACAATGGTGTCGTGCACGGGATGGCCGCCGGCGATCTCTGGATGCGGGAAGCGACTGCCGGCAACGAAGTCGATGTTGACCGTCAACCGCTTCGCAGCCACGTCGAAATCGATGCCGTTCACGAACCACGGATCGCTGATACCCAAAGCGGTCTCGAACAACTTGCTATGCATGACTACCGTGGCTCACATGCAAATCGAGCAATTTACCACCCACTCGAAATTCAAAAGAGTGGACAGAGGTATCTGTTCGTTGGCTCCGACACCGGAGGCGAGCGGGCTGCTGCAATGTACAACCTGATCTGGTCCCCCGTGTCAGAATAGTTTTGGCCAAAATAGGATCTGGACGAGACGACCGCCTTGTTGGTGTTGTCAAAAAAATTCGAGGCAATCTTCCACAAGGGAGAGGACGAATGATCGGTCTCGAGGATCGCCAGATAACTGCCCGAAACATCGAAGTGGCTCATCCTAAGCCAGCCGCATGCGCTGACCGAACCGGAGCGTCAGGCTGTGCTCGCAGTCGCCAACGAACCGTGCTTCGCAGATATGCCGCCTGCGCGGATCGTGCCGGCGCTGGCCGACGAAGGCGTCTATCTAGCGAGCGAATCAACCTTCTGTCGGTTACTGCGGGCACAAAGTCAGAACGCTCATCGCGGTTGGGCCAAAGCGCCCCAAGCGAGCCGCGCGCGCACATCGCGAGCGCAGTTCGCCAAGTCTGGGGCTGGGGTATGACGTATTTGCCGGCCACCGTGGCCGACACGTGGTCCTACCTGTACCTGATCATGGACATCTACAGCCGCAAGATCATCGCCTGGGAAGTGCACGGCACCGACGATGCCGATCATGCCGTCCGGTTCGTTCAGCGGGCGGCGGGCCGAAAGGATTGCCGCTGACGAGCAGCGCCCCGTTCTGCACGGCGACAACAGCTCTACGCTGAAGGCCACGACGGTACTAGCGATGATTCACTGGCTCGGCGTGAAGCCCTCGTATTCGTGTCCGCGCGTCAGCGACGACAACGCGTTCGTCGAATCCCTGTCCCGCACGGCCCAAGTACCGTCCCGAGTTCCCGGCGCACGACTTTGCAGACCTGGACGCCGCCATGCAATGGGCGATGCGCTTCGTGCATTGGTACCACAACGAGCATCGGCACAGCAGCAGCCGTTACGGCACGCCCGTGAAGACATCGCGAGCCACGCCGCTTGGCAGCACAGCTCTACCAGGCCGCTCGTGAGCGGCATCCGGCGCGCTGGTCGGGCCAGACGCACAACTGAACGCCTACCGGTTTCGTCGCGCTCAATCCCGAGCGCGATGCCATCTGTCAACGAGGCCGGAATCAGGGTTCATAAACGGGCTCACGTTATAAACACATTTATTCAAATGTAAATAGACCCTAGCATGCCCAACGGCCGCCAGTCGCCCCACTCCGCTTCCTCCGACCCGATCTCCTTCGCATACCCGCGCTTTTTTTAGTCGCCGCGCAGCAGCTTACCTTGTTTTTCGGTTGGTCGCCATGGCGCCGCCGACCAGGTGTGGCTGGCGACGCGCCTGGAAGCGCGCCATCATTGAAGGCAATTGAAAGCTCGGCGCTCCCCGCGCAAGCGCTGTCGCGCCCTGATCGGCCGGCGTGGCGCTCAGTTCGCCAGTTCGTGCGCGCGCGCCACGGCGACCACCTCGGCCGAGCCGGGCTGGCCGGTAGCGACCGAGTCGATGATGCCGCCGCCCAGGCAGATCTCACCGTCGTAGAGCACCGCCGACTGGCCCGGCGTGACGGCCCATTGCGGCGTGTCGAAGCCGAGCGAGAAGCTCGCCTCGCCGGCCTTCGCGCGGGCGAAGGCGCAGGGCGCGTCGGCCTGGCGGTAGCGCGTTTTCGCGCCACAGGCGAAGCCGTTGGCAGGCGGCTCGCCGGCCACCCAGCTGACATTGCCCGCCATCAGCTCGCGCGACAGCAGCCAGGGATGCTCGTGGCCCTGCGCGACATAGAGCGTGTTCGAGGGGAAGTCCTTGCCAGCCACGAACCAGGGCTCGCCGCTGCCGTTCTTACTGCCGCCCAGACCGATGCCCTTTCGCTGGCCGAAGGTGTAGAAGGCCAGTCCGATGTGCTCACCGACGCGCTTGCCGTCGGGCGTCTTCATCGGCCCCGGCTTGGTGGGCAGATAACGGTTCAAAAAATCTCGGAACGGTCGCTTGCCGATGAAGCAGATGCCGGTCGAGTCCTTTTTCTTCGCATTTGGTAGGCCGATCTGCTGTGCGATCTCGCGCACCCGCGTTTTCGGCATCTCGCCGAGCGGGAACAGCGTCTTCGACAGTTGCGCCTGGTTCAGCCGGTGCAGGAAGTAGGACTGGTCCTTGGTGTAATCGAAGGCCTTGAGTAGCTCGAAATGGCCCTCGCGCTCGCGCATGCGCGCATAGTGGCCGGTGGCGATGGTCTCGGTGCCCAGCGACATGGCGTGGTCGATGAAGGCCTTGAACTTGATCTCGGCATTGCAGAGCACGTCCGGGTTCGGCGTGCGGCCGACCGAGTACTCGCGCAGGAACTCCGCGAACACGCGGTCCTTGTATTTGGCGGCGAAGTTGACGGCCTCCACGTCGATGCCGATCAGGTCCGCCACCGACACCACGTCGATCCAGTCCTGGCGCGTCGAGCAGTACTCGCCATCGTCATCGTCTTCCCAGTTCTTCATGAACAGACCGACCACGTCGTAATCCTGTTCCTTGAGCAGCCACGCGGCAACCGACGAATCGACACCGCCCGACATGCCGACCACGACACGTTGCTTCTTCATTTGCTGACAGCCTGATGTTCGGGCGTCGCGCGATATGGCGCGACGAAATGCGTATGGACAAACTCCAGCAGCACGCGTCGACCGGCGAAGTAGTCCGTCGACGCAGCGCATCACCGCGGGCGGGCGGTGGGGGCCTCGGTGGCACGTAGCTCCTCGGCCGTCATCCACAGCGTGCGGACACGACGCCCTCGTCGAGCGTGCGCTCGGTGACGGCCTCGCCGGACCGCCCGCAGAAGGTGAAGCTCAGGGGTAGGTCGCACCGCCCTTGGCTGATTGCTCGAAATGCGTCTGGTAGACGCTCACCAGCGCCTGCGGTTCGAACGGATGCGTGGTTTCCTCGAGGGTCTCGTGGATCACTGCATCGACGATCGTGGCCACCGTGACGTGCTGGGTCCAGAGTTTGGGTTTCATGGGCGTGTATTTTATCGGTTGCCACGCCGGGCTGCCGAGCTCCGGCGGCCGCGGCGCAGCGCTCCGTCCCCATGGCGGCGCGGCACCTCTCGACGGCCCGCGCCCGGCATCGCCGCCGTCCAGTTTTCAGCGACAGGCCCCGTGTCTGGACGATCCGACACGGTTTGTCGACCGGGAAATGGCTGGATCTCGGCACGCACGGCGCTTTCGGGTACATTGGCTAGTGGAACCTGCCGTTGTCTTCGAACCGGTTGTCGCTTCCCCCGGCTCGCCTTGCCGTCGAAACCAAGAATCAGAATGTAAGCTGGAGAGATCACGATGCTTATCGGAGTGCCTGCTGAGACGCGGGCGAACGAGGCGCGCGTAGCCGCGACGCCGGAAACTGTGAAAAAATACGTGGCGGCCGGCCACTCGGTCTGCGTCGAGCGCAGTGCCGGAGCGACCGCCAGCTTCCCCGACGAGGCCTATGCCGCGGCCGGTGCCACGCTTGGCGAGCGCGCCGCCGCTTATGCCGCCGAAATCGTGCTGAAGGTGCAGGTGCCAGGCAGCGACGAATTGCCGCAGATGAAACACGGCGCGGTGCTGGTCGGCATGCTCGATCCCTTCAATGCTGAACAGGGCGCACGGCTCGCCGCAGCCGGCGTGACCGGCTTCGCGCTGGAGGCGGTGCCGCGCACCACGCGCGCGCAGAGCTTGGACGTGCTGTCCTCGCAGGCCAATATCGCCGGCTACAAGGCGGTGCTGGTGGCCGCCGCGCTCTATCCGCCTCTTGCCGATGCTGATGACCGCCGCGGGCACCGTGAAGGCTGCCCGCGTGCTGGTGCTTGGCACCGGCGTGGCGGGCCTGCAGGCGATCGCCACCGCCAAGCGCCTGGGTGCAGTAATTGAGGCTTCCGACGTACGGCCGGCGGTGAAGGAGCAGATCGAGTCGCTCGGCGCGAAGTTCGTCGACGTGGCCTTCGAGACCGACGAGGAGCGCGAGGCCGCGCAGGGCACGGGCGGCTACGCGCGGCCGATGCCGCTTTCTTGGCTGGCTCGGCAGGCGGCCCTAGTGCACGAACGGGCCAGGCAGGCCGACATCGTAATCAGCACCGCGC
This sequence comes from Burkholderia sp., assembly GCA_040946865.1. GTDB lineage: Bacteria > Pseudomonadota > Gammaproteobacteria > Burkholderiales > Burkholderiaceae > Burkholderia. The sequence goes on along the minus strand of JAYFSB010000076.1, from coordinate 2,990 downwards.
TGATCCCGGGGCGGCTCGCGCCGACTCTGATCCAGGCTGAGACGGTGGCCGCCATGAAGCCGGGCGCGGTGATCGTCGACTTGGCCGCAGGGCACGGGCCCGAGAACGCCGACGGCCGGTGCGGCGGCAACTGCCCGCTGACGGTGGCCGACCAGGTGGTAAAGGTGCATGGCGTGACCATCGCCGGCCACACCAATCTCGCCGCGCAGGTCGGTGCCGATGCCTCGGCGTTCTACGCGCGCAATCTCGCCGACTTCCTCAAGCTGATCGTGACGAAGGAAGGCACCTTGAACATCGACATGAACGACGACATCGTCGCTGCGACGCTGCTGTGCCGCGACGGCGAGGTCGTGCGTAAGTAATGGGAAGGCCGCGATGGAATTGATTAATCACACGGTGATCAACTTAATCATTTTCGTGCTGGCCGTCTATGTCGGCTACCACGTGGTCTGGAACGTGACGCCAGCGCTGCACACGCCGCTGATGGCCGTCACCAATGCGATCTCGGCGATCGTGATCGTCGGCGCGATGCTGGCCGCGGCGCTCACGGTGGGCACCACCGGCAAGGTGTTCGGCACCGTCGCGGTGGTGCTGGCGGCCGTCAACGTGTTCGGTGGTTTCCTGGTCACCCGGCGCATGCTGGAGATGTTCAGGAAGAAGGAGCCGAAACGCGCGGCCAGCGAGGGCAAGGAGGGCGCGCGATGAGCCTGAACCTGGTTACCCTGCTGTACCTGCTTGCCTCAGTCTGCTTCATCCAGGCGCTCAAGGGCTTGTCGAACCCGAAGAGCGCGCGGCGTGGCAACCTGTTTGGCATGCTCGGGATAGCGATCGCGATCCTCACCACGGTCGCGCTGATCGCGAAACAGGCCGCCTGGCTCGGTGCCAACCTGCCGCTTGGCCTGGCCCTGGTGCTCGGCGCGCTGGTGGTCGGCGGCGCGGTAGGTGCCTATGTAGCCGCGCGCATCGAGATAACCAAGATGCCCGAGCTGGTGGCCGCGATGCGCTCGCTGATCGGCCTGGCGGCGGTTTGCATCGCTTATGCCGTAGTGGCTGAGCCGGAAGCCTTCGGCCTGGTACTGCAGGAGGCGGCTGCGGCCAACTTCATCCCTTACGGCAACCGCATCGAGCTGTTCATCGGCACCTTCGTCGGCGCGATCACCTTCTCGGGTTCGGTGATCGCCTTCGGTAAGCTCTCGGGCAAGTACAAGTTCAGGTTGTTCCAGGGCGCGCCGGTGGTTTATGCCGGCCAGCACCTGATCAACCTGATGCTCGCGATCGGTATGTTCGGCTTCAGCATCCTGTTCTTCCTGACGCAGTCCTGGCTGCCCTTCATCGTGATGACCGCGATCGCCTTCGCGCTCGGCGTGCTGATCATCATCCCGATCGGCGGCGCGGACATGCCGGTGGTAGTGTCGATGCTCAATTCATATTCCGGGTGGGCCGCGGCGGGGATCGGCTTCTCGCTGAACAATCCGATGCTGATCATCGCAGGCTCGCTGGTCGGTTCGTCGGGTGCGATCCTGTCCTACATCATGTGCCACGCGATGAACCGCTCCTTCTTCAACGTGATTCTCGGTAACTTCGGCGGCGAGGCTGGCGGGGCCGAGGCGGGCGGCGCGAAGGAGCAGCGGCCGGTGAAGTCGAGCTCGGCCGACGACGCTTCCTTCATGCTTGGCAATGCCGAGACGGTGGTGATCGTGCCTGGCTATGGGTTGGCGGTGGCGCGCGCTCAGCATGCCCTCAAGGAGTTGACCGACAAGCTTATCGCGAAGGACATCGACGTGCGCTATGCGATTCATCCGGTGGCCGGGCGCATGCCGGGGCACATGAACGTGCTGCTCGCCGAGGCTGATGTGCCCTACGACCTGGTCTACGAGATGGAGGACATCAACAACGAGTTCGGGCAGACCGACGTGGTGCTGGTGCTCGGTGCCAACGATGTGGTCAACCCGGCCGCCAAGAACGATCCGAAGTCGCCGATCGCGGGTATGCCGATTCTCGAGGCCTACAAGGCGGCACCGTGATCGTCAACAAACGCTCGATGGCTTCCGGCTACGCCGGGCTCGACAACGAGCTGTTCTACATGGGCAAGACCATGATGGTGTTCGGCGATGCCAAGAAAGTGGTCGAGGACATGATGAAGGCGGTCGAATAGGGCCGTGGTGCCTCATCTGGCCCGACCCGCCGCGCCGGGCGTAAGCGACTCGGCATGGCCGTCGTATACGCCAGCAAAGATGGCTCTCTTGAAATTTGAGTGGGTTACGGGACATGTGGGTTGATCTTTGAGAAGTCGAGCTTGCCGGCGATCAGAAACAGCACGTTGCGTATGGTCGTCAGGTTGGTGTATCCGCGCGCCTTTCGCTTGGTGGCCTGGAAGAGTCCGTTGATGGCTTCCAGGCTCCCCGTGTCAGAATAGTTGTCGCCCGAATAGGATCTGGAAATCCAGGGGCACAATGAGGAAGAAAAGTGGCAAAGTACGGACAGGCATTCAAGGACAAGGTGGTTGAAAGGTTGCTGCCGCCGGAGAGCGCATCGGTTGAAAATGTCGCGCAGGAAACACGCGTGAACGTGGGCACGCTGGAGCGCTGGCGCACAGTGAGTCGCTGCCCGAGCCCGCCAGCGGGCGGGCTCGGGCAGCTGCATCGCGACTGGACGCCGTGCTCACCACTGCCGCGCTGGACGAAACATCGCGCAGCGCATGGCACCGAAAGAACGGCGTGTACCCGCAGGAGCCTGCTGCCTGGTGGGACGCGGCCATCAGGCAGCTTGACGCGAGGTGTGTGTACTTCGAGGTAGCAGTCGCGCTGGAAGACGTTCAGGTGCCGATATCGCTTGACGACGGTATCGTGCACACACGATGATCGCCAACGCATCTCCGGATGCGGGAAGCAGCTGCCGGCAACGAAATCAATGTTAAGGCAATGCTGATCAAGTTCACCGTCCCCGTGGTTCAGCCGTTATAGATCGGTGGATATGACCCGAGCAAGGCA
>JAYFSB010000075.1:0-7341 GCA_040946865.1 Burkholderia sp. | reverse complement strand
TTGTGCTTCTCAAGCAGACGTCGGAATTTGAGTATCGTTGTCGCATCCGGCACCGCTTCACGGCCCAAGTCGATGCCAATGAAGCGGCGCAGGCGCGTGCTGTCGTACAGCGCTTCCTCACAGGCAAGGTCGGCCAGATTGAACCCGTGCTGAATGAAATGAATCTGCAGCATGCGCTCCAGGCCAATCGGCGGGCATCCGTTGCCCCGTTTCGGGTAGTAGGGCTCGATCAGCGCACACAATGCCGCCTACGGCACGATCCGTTCCATCGTGTCCAGCAACGTATCGCGCCGCGTACGTTTACGCTTCGTCTCGAAGCCTGCACCTTCGTCAGCCGCCACCGCCCGCGTTGGCTGTTTCATTCTCGTTTGCCTTGCTCGGGTCATATCCACCTATCTATAACGGCTGGGCCACGGGGACTGTGGACTTGATCAGCATTGCCTTAACTCCAATCACGTGCAAATCGGGCAATTTACCACCCACTCGAAATTCAACGGAGGCAAAATTATCGATAAGCAGAGGGCGTTACGACGGCTGTCGCGCGCATCTGGCGTACACTGCGAGAATTCCTTGCCCTCAATGGTTACTGCCGTGCCAGCTGTGCCAGACAAAGCGTCCCGCTCGCCTAGATCGTTTCGTCCGAACATCTCGTCTCCGAGATCAGCATCGAGCTGTCCGAGCTCGAATACGCGGACTGGTCATGGCGAGCAATGCGTTCAATCGCTGGATGGTCGGCTGCATGGCCGCGGCCGGTGCCAAGGACATGACCGCGATTGAGGTCTCGCTGCTGCACCATGTGGGCCATCGCGACCCCAAGAATAAGTTCGCGGCGCGCGGCTACGTGTGCGGCGAGAAGTCGGGCAAGGAGGTGCTGTTCTCGGTGACGCCGAGCAGTTGCTGCGCAATGCCTTGGGGCTCTATGACACGGCCGCGCATGCGGCCGCTTCGTTGTAGGCGGGGAAGAAGGAAAGGGCGGCGGCTCAGTCCGTCGGGCCCGAGCGATAGGTGTGGCGCTCGGTGACGATCCAGTCGAGCGGCCGGTCGTGCGATTCGCGTGGTAGCGCGTCGAGCGCTGATACCTCGTAGGCGACGCCGATCGCCACCGGCAGCGCCTCGTTCGGCCAGGCCGCCAGCGTGCGGTCGTAGTAACCGCCGCCGTAGCCGAGCCGGAAGCCCTGCTGCTTGTCGAAGCCGACGCAGGGAATCAGCAGCAGGTCTGGCATCAGCGTTTCGCCCTCGGCTGGCTCGGGGATCCGGTGATGGCCGGTGCGCATCGGCGCGTCCGGGCTCCAGCGGCGAAACGACAGCGGCGTGTAGGGCTCCGCGATCATCGGCAGCGCGGCGCGGCGGCGGTGGTCGTCGGCGAGCCATTCGGCAATCGTGCCGCGTGCGTCGAATTCGCTCGGTAGCGGCCAGTAGAAGCCCGCCGTGAGCAGCGGATGCTTGCCGAGCAGATCGAGGATCCGGCGCGCCAGCGCGGCATTCGCGGCCGCCTCGCTACTCGCCGCACGACGCAGCGGCGCGAGCGTTTCACGCAGCGCCTGCTTGCGATTGGTGACGAAAGGGCGTGCTATGCTTTCGCTCAATTCGTGCTCCATGAAAAACGATGTCTACCAGACTCGTCCGAATATATCGCGCGGCCGCCATGACGCTGTCGGCGGTCGTACTGGCCGCGGGTACCGCCGCGTGTGCCGCTCGACCCGTCGACGACCTCATGGCGAACGACGATCAGGTCTTCATCCAGCTGCGCGAGGCGGCGCGTGTCAACAACCCAACCCGCGCCGCGCAGCTCGCCGCGATGATCCCGAATTATCCGGCACCGTCCTATCTCGAGTATTTCCAGATCAAGCCGCAGCTGTTCGACAGCTCGGGCAAGGCACTTATCGACGCGCCCGACGCGCCGGTGCTGTCCTTTCTGCGACGCTACGACGGCCAGGCGATCGCCGACCGCATGCGCAACGACTACCTGCTGGTGCTGGGTGCTCGCCACGACTGGCGCGGCTTCGATGAGCAGTACAAGCGCTTCGTGCTCGACGACGACACCCAGGTGAAGTGCTATTCGCTCGAGTCACGCGGCAAGAACGTCGCCGATATGGCGCGCCACCTGCTGGTCGATCCGAAGAACTACGGCGATGCCTGCGTTGACCTGATCTCGGCGCTGGCGGTCAACCAGCAGTTCTCGTCCGACGACGTCTGGACACAGGTACGCCTGGCTTTCGAGCAGAACTATACCACCACCGCCGGCAAGATCGCCGACGTGCTCAGCCCGCGCCCGGCCGCCTTCGACCAGGCTGCCAGCGCGCCGCCGCTGTTCCTCGCGCACGGCGTCGGCAGCGATGCTGTCTCGCGCCAGTTGGCGCTGATCGCGATCACGCGCATGGCGCGCAACGATCCGGACCAGGCGGCCGGCATGATGGGCACGCTCCCCCAGTTCTCCAAGTCGGAGCAGGCGATCGCCTGGGGCGAGATCGGCATGCAGGCGGCGCTCAAGCGCTCGCTGCGGGCGCTGCAGTATTACAAACAGTCGGGCGGCGCGCCGCTGTCGGTGCCCGGCTATGAATGGCGCGTGCGCGCTGCCCTGCTGGCCGGCGACTGGCCTTCGGTGCGCTGGGCCATCGACCAGATGCCCGACGACCTGCGCGCCAAACCGGTCTGGCTCTACTGGCATGGCCGCGCGCTGAAGCAGGCCGGTGGTGCGAACCGCGACTTCGAGCAGGTGGCGGGCCGCTTCGACTTTTACGGCCAGCTGGCCGCCGAGGAGCTGGGCCAAAAGACCGTGATCCCACCGCGCACCACCGTCAGCGACGCCGAGGTCGACGCGATGAGCCAGGTGCCCGGCTTCGCGCTGGCACGCCGTTTCTACGCGCTGAACCTGCGCCTGGAGGGCAACCGTGAATGGAACTGGCCGCTGCGCAGCATGACCGATCGCCAGCTGCTGGCCGCGGCCGAATACGCCAAGCGCATCGACATGCTCGACCGCACCGTCAACACGGCCGATCGCACCACCGCGATGCACAACTTCACGCTGCGCTATCCCTCACCGCACCGGCCGATCGTGGAGCGCTACGCGGCCACCAACGGACTCGATATCGAGTGGGCCTATGGCCTGATCCGCCAGGAATCGCGCTTCATCGCCAATGCGCGTTCCTCGGTCGGTGCCGGCGGGCTGATGCAGCTAATGCCGACCACCGCGCAGCTGGTGGCCAAGAAGCTCGGCATGGGCGGCATCTCGCGCGCACAGATGCACGACATCGACACCAATATCCAGCTCGGCACCTGGTACCTGTCCGACATCTACCAGAAGTTCGACGATTCGGTGGTGCTGGCTACGGCCGGTTACAATGCCGGGCCGGGCCGTCCGCGCCAGTGGCGGCAGGTGCTGACGCGGCCGGTCGAGGGTGCGATCTTCGCCGAAACTATCCCCTTCAACGAGACGCGCGACTACGTGAAGAACGTGCTGTCGAACACCACCTATTACGCGGCACTGTTTGAGGGCAAGCCGCAGTCGCTGAAGGCGCGGCTCGGTTTCGTCTCGCCTTGAGGCCGGGTCCCGGGGCCGGTTCGAGCCGGACGCCATCTTTAGCGCTGGCCGCGACGGGATCGCGGCTAGCGATTTGTTTCCCGCGAGCGGGTTTTCCGCGCGCGGTCGCGGCAGGGCGTGCGGCAGCCCGATCGTCGCGGCGCGCAGTCGACAGCTGACGGAGGCGCGCCCATGGATCGACCGCTCCTCGCCCTGATCGGCGGTACCGGCTTCATCGGCACCCACCTGGGAGCGACCCTGGTTCGCGCCGACCGCCCGGCGCGGCTCGCCGCGAGTATGCGTGCCATCTTGCCATGCTGCCGGTCGAGCTCGTCGAGCTGGAGGGCTTCGATGCCCGCAGTCTGAGGCGCTTCGTGGCCGGCGTGCAGATGGCGGTCAACCTGGTCGGGACCTTGCACGGCGGGCACGGCAAGCCTACGGCGAAGGTTTCCGGGAGGCCCACGTGGCGTTGCTGACAGCGCTGGCGGCGGCCGCTTCCTGTGGCGCGCTGTGACGGTCACGGTGCTGCGGTTTTCGGTGGTGTTCGACTTCGGCGACGCGTTCCTGAGCACCTTCGCGCGGCTGCAGCGCAGCCTGCTGGTGTGCTGGCCGCTGAGCCGCGTCTGCGGGCTGCGCGGGGCCCATGGCAAGACCTATGAGCTTGGCGGCCCGAAGGTCTACATGCTCGATCAGTTGGTGCGCTACTGCAGCGCGCTGGTCGGGCGCGAGACACGCATCCTGGGCCTGCCCGACGCGCCTGTTTGAGTGCCTGCCCGGCAAGCTGGTGATCACGCGCGACAACCTCGATTCGATGCGCGTGCCTAACCTGATGAACGGGCCGTTCACGCCAGAGCCAGGGATCCGGCCGGCCAGGCACCGCCCCGATTGACTTATTTACCTCTGTTGAATTTCGAGTGGGTGGTAAATTGCCCGATTTGCACGTGAGGGACGGTAGTCATGCATAGCAAGTTGTTCGAGACGGCTTTGGGTATCAGCGATCCGTGGTTTGTGAACGGCATCGATTTCGACGCGGCTGCGAGGCGGTTGACGGTCAACATCGATGTCGTTATCAGCAGTCGCTTTCCGCATCCAGAGATCACCGGTGGCCATCCTGTACACGACACCGTTGTCAAGCGCTACTGGCACTTGAACTTCTTCCAGCACGACTGCTTTCTCGAAGTGCGCACGCCTCGCATCAAGCTGCCTGACGGCCGCGTGGCGCTCGTCGAGCCCGAGTGGGCCGGCACAAGCTCAAGGGCTTCACGCTGCTGTTCGAGGCAATGGTGCTGATGCTTGCCCAGCAGATGTCGTTCACCGCAGTCGCCCGTACCGTCGGCAAGTCCTGGCATCGGGTGAACGCCATTTGCAAACGCTATGTCGAACTCGCGCTCGCCGAGATCGACCTGTCGGACATGACGAGCATTGCCGTCGACGAAACGTCCTACCAGCGCGGACACAACTACCTGACGCTCGTGGCTGATGCGCTCGAATGCAAAGTCGTGTTCATGACCGAAGGCAAGGATGCTGCGACGATCGAAGCGTTCATCAAAGACGTCGAGACGAACCTGCCGAATGCTCGCATCACCTTCGACAAGTTCCACGTCGTCGCTCATGCGTCGAAAGCCGTGGACCCAATACAGCGAATCGATCGGAACCTCAATGGATTGAGATGGCCGCTGCTGAAGGATCGCGACCGGCTGACCGCCCGCGCGTGGCGCTATCGCAAGCAACTTCGGGAGCTTCTCGATCGCAAGCAGATCAACGTCGTCAGTGAAATTGGTGCACGAACGTTATGCACTCGAAGTCCGATCCGATGAAGGACGTCGCCCGCATGATCCGCAGTCATTTCGACGGTGTCGTCGCCTGGACCCAGACGCGTCAGACCAACGGCTTCCTGGAAGCCATCAACGGACTCTTTTAGGCCGCCAAGCGAAAAGTGCGCGGATACACCAACCTCACGACCATGTGCACCGTGCTGTTTCTGATCGCCGGCAAGCTCGACTTCTCGAAGATCAACCCACATGTCCCGTAACCCACTCAAATTTCAAGAGAGCTACTTATTTTGCTGAAGCAGAAAGGTTTGAGCCATGCAATTGATCATTGGCGACAAGAGCTATTCCTTTTGGTCGATGCGGCCCTGGGTGCTGATGAGGCACGTCAAGATTTCCTTCGACGAGACGCTGATTGAGCTGCGTACGCCCGAGACGAGCGCGCGGATTCGCGCGGTGTCCCCCTCGGGCAAGGTGCCCTGCCTGATCGACGACGACGGCCTGGCGATCTGGGATTCACTGGCGATCGCCGAGACCCTGGCCGAGCGTCATCCGGCGCTGGCCATGTGGCCGGCTGAAATGCATGCCGGTTTCGTCGCGCTGTGCGCCGAAATGCCGCTCGATATCCGCGCCACCCTGCCGGGCCGCGAAATCTCGCCGGCGGCCTGGTGCCGCTCACCGCTGCAAAGAGGGGATGTCATGAAGATCTACGCAGTCGGCGGCACGATCCGCGACGAACTTCTCGGCGTGCCGGTCCAGGATCGCGACTACGTGGTGGTCGGCGCGACGCCCGAGCAGCTGGCTGCCCAGGGCTACCGCCGGATCGGCAAGGATTTCCCGGTGTTCCTGCACCCGCGCACGCATGAGGAATATGCGCTGGCGCGCACCGAGCGTAAGACCGCGACCGGTTATCGCGGCTTCCAGCTTTATTTCGCACCCGACGTCACGCTCGAGGAGGACCTGGCGCGCCGCGACCTGAGCATCAACGCGATGGCGCGCGAGCTGAGCCCCGACGGCAGCCTGGTGGGCCCGGTGGTGGATCCGTTCGACGGCCGTGCCGACATGGCCGCGAAGCGGTTTCGCCACGTCGGCCCGGCCTTCGTCGAGGATCCGGTGCGGATCCTACGAATCGCGCGCTTCGCGGCCCGTTTCGCCGATTTCACGGTCGCGTCAGAGACGCTCGCGCTGATGCGGGAGATGGTGACGGCCGGCGAGGTCGACGCACTGGTACCCGAGCGCGTCTGGCAGGAGCTCTCGCGCGGGCTGATGGAGGCGCAGCCCTCGCGGATGCTCGAGGTACTACGCGAGTGCGGGGCGCTGGCGCGCATCCTGCCCGAGGTCGACGCGCTGTTCGGCGTGCCGCAGCGCGCCGACTACCACCCCGAGGGGGATACCGGCGTGCACGTGATGATGGTGATCGACTACGCGGCACGGCACGGCTACACGCTGCCGGTTCGCTTCGCCGCGCTGACCCACGATCTCGGCAAGGCCACCACGTCCAAGCACGTGCTCCCGTGCCATATCGGCCATGAAGGCCGCAGCGTCGAGCTGCTCAAGCCCCTGATCGAGCGCCTGCGCGTGCCAAACGAGTGCCGCGACCTGGCCCTGCTGGTGGCGCGCGAGCACGGCAACCTGCACCAGGTGATGAAGATGGGCGCGGCCGCGCTGGTGCGCTTCCTGGAGCGCATCGACGCGCTGCGCAAGCCGGGCCGCTTCGCCGAGATGCTGCAGACCTGCGAATCAGATGCGCGCGGGCGGCTCGGTCTCGAGGCGCAGCCCTATCCGCAGGCCGAGCGCCTGCAGATAGGGCTGCTCGCCGTACGCTCGGTGGATGCAGGCCAGGTGGCGGCCAGCCTGCGCGGCAATCCGGAAGGGATCCGCGAGGCGGTACATCGGGCGCGGATCGCGGCGGTGGCGACCGAGCTCTCGATCGACGCCGAGGCGGGTGAATGAACGGCGCGCCGGTGGTCGCGATCCGCGAGGCGCGGCCGGGCCGTATCACGAGCCTGGTGGTCGACTAGGGTCGGCACTCGCGCGGCATCGGCGCGGGGC
>JAYFSB010000074.1:0-7348 GCA_040946865.1 Burkholderia sp. | reverse complement strand
CTCTCGCAGCCAGGCCTTGATCGTGTTCCTCGACAAACTCGTTCGGCGTGCGATCTCCTTGATCGACAGGCCTTCTCGATACTTCATGCGCCGGACTTTTACGTACATCGTTATGGTGTGCACCTCGTCTCCTGCTGGGTTCAAAACCCTCGCAGGCCAGGTCGAAAACACCCTGGTCAATTTTCGTCGAGCACAACCCCAGTTTTATGGTCAATTTTCAGCGAGCGCCAACACAAGACCCAAGTTCGAGAGAAAGCGAGTGCCGGAGCCTGTCGAGATGGGCAGAGTGTTGCCAGATGAGGCGATGGGCTATGGACTGTCCGTGCCGAAAAGGTGCGGGCAATGAAGCCTACGAAGGAGGCCGACCAACACAAGGCACCACCGCCGCCCAAGAACTACGGCGCAGACATTTCAACACTCATTCGCATGATTGAGGCGGGGGAGCTTTGATCCCGTTTCAACCCACTATTTACGAATAGCCAATAAAAATAACCTATAAAAATTAGATCGATACTATTATATATTAATATTAATTATTACTTTTAATGAGCGTCTATCGATTAATAAAATTTGTAACAAGGTTCGTGAGCAATTTATTCCGTTTATAAATAAGTCGGCGAAACAAAAATCATTAAATAAAATTTAGATTAATTTAATTAAAGATTATAATAAATTAAAGCAGGATGGGCAGAAGTGTTTGTCATAAAGGAGGTCTCTTGCGAAGGCAATTAATGGTCGTCGCCCAGAAATTAAAGCCAACGGGATACTGCTTGAGCACAACAGCCTGCTTACGCAGGAAATAGAGTAATTACGTGCACGTTTTTTTGGAATTTAAGTCGGGCCGCCTAGTCAGAACGACATGCCGCCGACATGTTTAACTGTAAATCAGATTTATACTTTCGCTAAATCAATTTAAACATGCCGTGTCTGTTGATATTACGCGCAATATTTTTCGCCGCTAGCGATGTGCTTACGCATATAATCTACATATTCATATTTTATTATAAATACCTGTAAAATTTTAAGTATCTAGTTTGGATTTGTATTTTTCTCTATCACACATTCGTCCTCTCCCTTGTGGAAGATCGCCTCGAGTTTTGTTGACAGCACCAACAAGGCGGTCGTCTCGGTCAGCGCACGGTCCTTGCGCCGAACTTCGCGCTCGAGTTCTTTGATCCGGCGGCGACCCTCCTTCGTTTGCCCGGGCGTGGCATGCACGTCCTGCGGGTCGGCCAACGCCTGGGTGGCCGCGTCCCGCCAGAGGCAGCAAGCTCCTGCGGATACACGCCGTTCTCGCGGCACCATGCGCTGCGCGATGTCTTATCCAGCGCGGCAGTGGATAGCTACTCACTCAGCGTGCCCACGTTCACGCGTATTTCCTGCGCGACATCCATCTTCAACCGACGCGCTCTCCAGCGGCAGCAACCTTGCAACCACCTTGTCCTTGAATGCCTGTCCGGACTTTGCCACTTCTCGTCCTCATTGCGCCCCAGGATTCCCAGATCCTATTTGGGCGACAACTATTCTGACACGGGGCACCCCGCACAATCTCGTTTAGTGGGTAACGGCACTGATGGCACCGCGAATCCCGCAACTCGACGAACACATCCATGATCGAAGGCATCTCTCGTTTCGTCAAAAATCGAGAGTCAACCCCAGCGAGAGTCAACCCCAGCACGTCGATGCTTACAACCACTAACTTCTGCCCGCTCACCCTTGCCACACAAACCTCTTTGTGCGGAAGTCCTGGCCTGCCTCTCCGCGCGCAACCGCCGCGCCGATTTCCGCTATACTTTGCCCGGCTCGTCGCCGCCCCATGGCGAGACGACACCGGAAGAACGCGCCGATTTGCTGACTCGCTTGCGGGCGCGCGAACCCACCGGAACACCGGCTGGTTCATTACAAATGCGGCTAAAGAGGTCGTCAGCCGCGCAACTTCGACCCGCGCATCGCCGACACCCGTTTAGCCGCCCAGTCAACAAGGCGGAACGAATGGAATCGATCGGCATCGTCGCTCCTCAGACCATGCATTTCGCCGAACCGCTGTGGCTGCAAAGCGGCAGCGTGCTCGGCAACTACCAGCTCGTCGTCGAGACCTACGGCGAGCTGAACGCCGCGCGCTCGAACGCGGTGCTGGTCTGTCACGCACTCAACGCCTCGCATCACGTGGCCGGTGTCTACGTGGACGACCCGCGCAGCACCGGCTGGTGGGACAACATGGTGGGTCCGGGCAAGCCGCTCGACACCAACCGTTTCTTCGTGATCGGCGTGAACAACCTGGGCTCCTGCTTCGGCTCGACCGGCCCGATGAGTCTGGACTCGGCCACCGGCACGCCCTATGGCGCGCGCTTCCCGGTGGTGACGGTGGAGGACTGGGTCAACGCGCAGGCGCGCGTGGCTAACGCGTTCGGCATCGAGCGCTTCGCCGCGGTGATGGGCGGCAGCCTAGGCGGCATGCAGGCGCTGGCCTGGAGCCTGATGTACCCGGAGCGAGTGGCGCACTGCATGGTGATCGCCTCCACGCCCAAGCTCTCGGCGCAAAACATCGCCTTCAACGAGGTGGCGCGCTCGGCGATCATGTCTGACCCCGACTTCCACGGCGGCAACTACTACGCGCACCAGGTGATCCCGCGCCGCGGCCTGCGCGTGGCGCGCATGATCGGCCATATCACCTACCTGTCGGACGACGACATGGCCGAGAAATTCGGCCGGGCGCTGCGCCGCGCCGACGGCGCGCGCGACGCCTACAACTTCAATTTCGACGTCGAGTTCGAGGTGGAGTCCTACCTGCGCTACCATGGCGACAAGTTCGCCGAGTACTTCGACGCCAACACCTACCTGCTGATCACACGCGCGCTCGACTACTTTGACCCGGCCAAGGCCTACGACGGCAACCTCACCGCCGCGCTGGCGAAGACCAAGGCCAAGTACCTGGTAGCCAGCTTCATGACCGACTGGCGCTTCGCGCCGGAGCGCTCGCGCGAGCTGGTCAAGGCCCTGCTCGACAACCGCCGTCAGATCAGCTACGCCGAGATCGACGCGCCGCACGGCCACGACGCGTTCCTGCTCAACGACGCGCGCTACCACAACGTGGTGCGCGCCTATTACGAACGTATCGCCGTGGAGGTGGGAACATGAACCAGCAGGCACTGACGATGCTGTCTGCGCGGCCGGACTTCCGCGCCATCGCCCGCTGGGTTGAACCGCACTCGACCGTGCTCGACCTCGGCTGCGCCGACGGCTCGCTGCTCGCGCTGCTGACCGAGGAGCTCGAGGTGGCTGGCTACGGCATCGAGATCAATGACGCGGGCGTGCTCGGCTGCGTGAAGAACGGCGTCAACGTGATCCAGCAGAACCTCGAGGACGGGCTGCGCCTGTTCGAGGATCAGAGCTTCGATTTCGCGATCCTCTCGCAGACCCTGCAGACCATCCACCAGACCGCGGCGATCCTGCGCGAGACGGTGCGCGTGGGCCGCGAGTGTATTGTCTCGTTCCCAAACTTCGGCTACTGGGCACATCGTTTGTCGGTGCTGCGCGGGCGCATGCCGGTGTCGAAATCACTGCCCTACCAGTGGCACAACACGCCGAATGTGCGGGTGCTGACCATCAGGGATTTCGAGGCGCTGGCACCCGAGGTCGGCATCGAGATCCTCGATCGGGCAGTGCTGCACGGCGGCCAGCCGGTCCGTAGGGGCGAGAACTGGCGTGGTAGTCTTGCTGTCTATCGCGTCAAGCGAAGCCACCCCTGACGACCCTTCATGATCTTTCCCGAGCAGCACAACGCACCTGCGCTCGCCGCGCACAACGAGCATTCCTGCTGGCGAGCCTTCCTGAACACGCGCATGCTGATCTGCGTATTCCTCGGCTTCACCTCGGGATTGCCTCTGTTCACGCTGATCCAGTTTCCCTATACGTGGAAATTTCTCTGGGCACTGCTGATGGACCGCTACGTGCCGCGCCTGCCGGACTGGTACCCAGGCCGCCGGCGTGGCTGGATGTTCGTCACCCAGCTGCTAGTGGCCGTGCTGACCACCCTGGTAGCCCTGTTCGGCGCGAGCTCCGACATCGTGATCGACGCCTACCGGCGCGAGCTGCTGCGCGATACCGAGCAGGGACTCGGCAACGCGGTGCATGTGAACGCCTACAAGATCGCCGCGCTGGTGCCGGGTTCGCTGTCGCTGATCTTCTCCGACCACCTGCCCTGGACCATCGTGTTCATGGTGACGGCCGCCTTCATGCTGCCGGTCATCGCGATGACGCTGCTGGTGCGCGAGCCCGAGATGCAAGGTGCGTCGCCCAGGAACCTGCGCAACGCGGTGATCCTGTCGTTCCGTGAATTTCTCGCGTGCGTCGGCTGGCGTAACGCACTGCTGGTGCTCGGCTTCATCTTCGTCTACAAGCTCGGCGACGTGATGACCACCACGCTGTCCACCTCCGTCTTCCTCGACATCGGCTTCAACAAGACCCAAATCGGCGTGCTGGCCAAGACCACCGCGTTCTGGGCCAGCCTCGCCGGCGGTATCCTTCGGCGGCATCTGGCTGGTCAAGATCGGCATCGCGCGCGACCTGTGGATCTTCGGCCTGGTGCAGATCGCCTCGACGCTGGACTTCGCCTGGCTGGCCGAGGCCGGCCCCGACCCGGTGCTGATGATGGCCGGCGTCTACAGCTTCGAGACCTTCTCTACCGGGCTCTCGCTGGCGGCCTTCACGGCCTCTATATCGCCAGTACCACCGACCCGCGCTACACGCCACCCGCCACCCAGTTCGCGCTGTTCACCAGCCTGGCCTCGGTACCGCACACGCTGGCCTCAGCCTCGAGCGGCTTCATCGTGGCAAGGATCGGCTGGTTCAACTACTTTCTGGTCTGCGCCGCGCTCGGCATCCCGGGCATGCTGCTGCTGTTCAAAGTCGCGCCCTGGGGCAGCGGCCGCGCGCAGCACAAGGCCACCAGTGCCAGCTGAGTTCGCGAAAGTCCTCGGGGCCGCCGCGGGCCTGTTGCTGGCCGGTGCCGCGACAGCTTCGGCAGCTCCCGTCGCTGCGCCCTCGCATGCGCCCGCCTACGTGCTGGCCCAGCCCAGCGTGCAGTACGGCAACGCCTTCGCATTCCACAACCGGATCCCCTTGCCGGTCCTCGAGCAGCAGATCACGGTCGCGCAATACCGGCAGATGGTGCAGGGTGCCGCGCAGTCGAACACGCTGCTGCCCGCCGACGACGCGCGCGTGCAACGGCTGCATAGCTTCGTCGACCGGCTCGCGCCCTATGCGGTGAAATGGAACGATCGCGTCAAGGGCTGGCACTGGGAGCTCAACGTGGTGCGCTCGCGCGGCACGCGCATCGTCTGCCTGCCGGGCGGCAAGTTGCTGGTCGACAGCGGGCTGCTCGACCGGCTCAGGCTCAACGACAACGAATGGGGCGTGCTGCTCACCCACGAGATGGCGCATGCGCTGCGCGAACGCGCGCGAGAGGGGCTCGGCGACATGCAGGTGGCCGCCACGCTCGGCACCAACCCGATTTCCTCGCTGTACGGCCTGACTGAGCCGCTGCCTGCGTTGCCCGACATCGCCGAGCGGCGCGCCGCACTGCGCTATGGACCGACCGACGAGACCGAGGCCGACGTGATCGGCGGCGACATCGCGGCACGCGCCGGCTTCGATCCGCGCGCGGCCATCACGCTGTGGGACAAGCTCGCCGCCGCAACACGCGGCGACCACGCGCACGGCTTCATCTACGCCCACCCTTACGACAAGCGCCGCCGGCAGGACCTGCTCAAGCGGCTCGGCGACTGGATGCCGGTGTATGCGAAGGCGATCGGCAAGCGAATCGAGACGCTGCCGGCCTATGCGGGCATCAGCGCGGTGCAGCGCAAGACGCGCCGGCGTTGATGCCAAATTTATTGTCGAAAGTGATGTACGGCGGGTAGCCGGAATTTTGAGAAGGCGGTGGCGGTTTAGCTGAGAATATTGCGTGTCAGCAGCACAACCAGCGAACCCGGCGGGAGCCGGAACCGGCCACCATGAAAAAATCTACGAAAGAAGCGAACAGCGGTAAAGCAGAAACGAAGAGCGTGCTCGACGAGCTAATCCAGCAGGGTGCGCGACAGATGATCCAGCAGACAGTTGAAGCGGAGCTTGCCGCTATGCTGGAGCAGTACAGCAACGTGAAATTGATCGAGGGCCGACGCGCCGTTGTACGTAACGGCTACCTGCCCGAGCGCGAGATTGTCATGGCAGTTGGCCCGGTGAAGGTCAAAGTACCCAAGGTGCGGGACCGCTCGAGCTCGGGCATCCACTTCAATTCGGCGGTTGTGCCGCCGTACGTGCGCAAGTCGGCGCGCGTGTCAGCGACGCTGCCGTGGCTGTACCTGCGCGGTATCTCGACGGGTGACATGAGTGAGGCGCTGGGCATCATGCTCGGTGGCGAGGTCGCAGGCATGTAACCAAACACGGTGAGTCGGCTCAAGGCGCAGTGGGCTGACAGCATTCGCACTGGCGGGCACAGTGACGATTCGGACGGCCAGTGTCTGCTGGTGATCATCGGCGTGACGCCGGAAGGCAAGAAAGAGGGCTCTCTTGAAATTTGAGTGGGTTACGCGACATGTGGGTTGATCTTCGAGAAGTCGAGCTGCCGGCGATCAGAAACAGTACGGTGCGCGTCAAGGTAGTTGTCGCCTCTGTCATGCAACGTGAGCCTGTTTATGACCCCTGATCCCGACCTCGTTGACGGATGGCATCGCACTCGGGATTGAGCGCGCCGGATGCCGCTCACGAGCGGCCTATTAGAGCCCGTGCCAAGCGGCGTGCTCGCCGCGATGTCTTCACGGGCGTGCCGTTGCGCCAGTGTGACGTAACGGATGCCGCTGTGCCGATGCTCGTTGTGGTACCAATGCACGAAGCGCATCGCCCATTGCCTGGCGGCGTCCAGGTCTGCAAAGCCATGCGCCGGGAACTCGGTACGGTACTGGCCGTACGGAACAGGGACTCGACGAACGCGTTGCCGTCGCTGACGCGCGGACGTGAATACGAGGGCTTCACGCCGAGCCAGTGAAGCATCGTCAGCACCGCCGTGGCCTTCAGCGTAGAACCGTTGTCGCCGCGTAGAACGGGGGCTACTCGTCAGCGGCAATCCCTTCGGCCAACGCCGCCCGTTGAACGACCCGGACGGCATGATCGGCATCGTCGGTGCCGTGCACTTCCCAGGCGATGATCTTGCGGCTGTAGATGTCCATGATCAGGTACAGGTAGAACCACATGCCGGCCACGGTGGCCGGCAAAAGGTTGATTCGCTCGCCAGATAGACGCCTTCGTCGGCCAGCGCCGGCACGATCCGCGCAGGCGGCATATCTGCGAA
>JAYFSB010000073.1:0-7372 GCA_040946865.1 Burkholderia sp. | reverse complement strand
CGTGTCCAGCAACGCATCGCGCCGCGTACGTTTGCGCTTCGTCTCGAAGCCTGCACCTTCGTCAGCCGCCACCGCCACCGCCACCGCCAGCGTTTGCTGTTTCATTCTCGTTTGCCTTGCATCTATAACGGCTGGACCACGTAGACGGTGAACTTGATCAGCATTGCCTTAAACGACTTCATGGTGTCGCCGGCGGCCGTGGCGAGAGCAGTAGACATCAGATCACCTTCTTCGAGAACAGGTCATGCATGTTGAGCGCGCCGATCAGCACACCGTCGACATCGGTCACCAGCATCTGGTTGATCCGATACCGCTCCATCAGTTCCACAGTCTCGACGGCCAGGTGATCGGGAGCAATGCTGCGCGGATGGAGCGTCATCACGTCAGCGATTGGCAGGCGGCGGAAATCGCCGTCGCGCTCGAGCACGCGGCGCAGGTCGCCGTCCGTGAAGATGCCGGCCACGCGGTCCTGCTCGTCGATTACCACAGTCATGCCCATGCGCTTGGCGGTGATCTGAAACAGCGCGTCGGAAAGAGTGGCGGTGAGGCGCACGGTCGGCACCTCGTCGCCAGTGCGCATCACGTCGCGCACGTGAGTCAGCAGGCGTCGGCCCAGTGAGCCGCCTGGATGCGAGCGCGCGAAATCGTTGGGACCGAAGCCGCGCGCGTCGAGTACCACCACCGCCAGCGCGTCGCCGAGCGCGAGCGCGGCCGTGGTGCTGGCGGTCGGCGCGAGATTCAGCGAGCAGGCTTCCTTCTCGACGCCGGCATACAGGTGGACATCGGACAATTGCGCGAGGCTCGACTGCGGCCGGCCAGTCATGGCGATCAACTTGGCACCGAGCCGCTTGATAAGCGGCAGGATCGCGACCAGCTCCTCGGATTCGCCAGAATTCGAGATCGCGATGAAAACATCATCGGCCGTTACCATGCCCAGGTCGCCATGGCTAGCCTCGGCCGGATGCATGAAGAAGGCGGGGGTGCCGGTGCTGGCCAGGGTTGCGGCGATCTTGCGCGCGATATGGCCGGACTTGCCGATACCCGAAACGACCAAGCGCCCGCGGCAGTTTAGCAGCAGGCTGACCGCGCCGACGAAGCTGCCGTCGAGCTGGTCACGCAATGCGCGTATGGCGTCCGCCTCGATGTCGAGCACGTCGCGTGCGAGCGCGAGCACCCGGTCATCATTGATTTTCGCTATCATGCATAGAGTATAGCAAAGGCGTTTGTTCGCCGCGCCGGGTGCCAGGATGCGCTCCCGGCAGAGTCATGGCCTCACCCACCGCCCGCCCCGGAGGTGGCACCACCCGCGTCCGCTTGCCGCGACGCCCTGACGAACAAAGGACTCTTTTGCACGTGATTGCCCCGCTCGAAATGACGCTCCTGCTGCTGCTCGCTTCAGTGGTGGGCGTCGTCGTGTTCCGCTCGCTAAACCTGCCGCCGATACTCGGCTACCTGACCGTCGGCATCGTGGTCGGCCCGCACGCGCTCGGTTTCGCGGGCGATCTCGAACGAGCCGAGCACCTGGCCGAGTTCGGCGTGGTGTTCCTGATGTTCTCGATCGGCCTGGAGTTCTCGCTCGCCAAGCTGCGCGCGATGCAGCGGCTGGTGTTCGGGCTCGGGCTAATGCAGGTGGTGGTCACGCTGGCGGTGGCGGTGCTGCTCGGCTTCGCCTTCGAGCATTGGGTGCACATCACCTGGCAGGGCAGCGTCGCGCTGGGCGGCGCGCTGGCGATGTCGTCGACGGCGATCGTCTCGAAGATGCTGGCTGAGCGGCTCGAGATCGAGACCGCGCACGGGCGCAACATCTTCGGCGTGCTGCTGTTTCAGGACCTGGCCGTGGTGCCGCTCCTGATCGTGATCTCGGCCTTCGGCGGTGAATCCTCGAAGGACCTGATGGTCACGCTGGGCCTGGCGGCGGTGAAGATCGTAATTGCCCTGGCGTTGCTGCTGTTCGTCGGCCAGAAGTTCATGACGCGCTGGTTCAACGTGGTGGCGCGGCGTCGCTCCCAGGAACTGTTCGTGCTGAATCTGCTGCTGGTCACGCTTGGCGCGGCCTTTATCACCGATCGCTTCGGGCTGTCGCTGGCGCTGGGTGCCTTCATCGCCGGCATGCTGATCTCCGAGACGCCATACCGGCACCAGGTCGCGGAGGACATCAAGCCGTTCCGCGACGTGCTGCTCGGCCTATTCTTCGTGACCACCGGGATGCTGCTGGACCCGCGCGTGATCTGGATCCACCCGTTCCTGGTGATCGGCTTCTTCGTGGGCCAGGTCGGGCTCAAGGCGGCCACCATCACCGGCCTGGCGCGCCTGTTCGGTGCCGCGCCGGGCGTGGCGATACGCACCGGCTTGGGCCTCGCGCAGGCCGGTGAGTTCGGCTTCGTGATGCTGAACCTCATCCTCGACCGCCATCTGGTCGACAGCACCCTGCTGCAGGCGATCATGGCCTCGATGCTGCTGTCGATGCTGGCTGCGCCGTTCCTGATCCAGAACACCGACCGGATCGTGATGCGCCTGTCCTCGACCGAATGGATGCAGCAGTCGCTGCAGATGACGCGCATCGCCACCCAGAGCCTCAAGCAGCAGGGCCACGTGATCATCTGTGGCTACGGCCGCGCAGGCCAGAACCTGGCGCGCATGCTCGAACAGGAAGGCCTCGCCTATGTTGCGCTCGACCTCGACCCGGATCGAGTGACGGCTGCTACCGCGGCCGGCGAATCGGTGGTGTTCGGCGATGCGGCGCGCCGCGAATCGCTGCTGGCCGCCGGTATCCACCGCGCCGCAGCGGTCGCCATCACCTATGCGAACACGCCCTCGGCGCTGCGTGTGCTGCACAACGTCCACGAACTCGAGCCGAGCCTGCCGGCGATCGTGCGCACGGTTGACGACGCCGACCTTGAAACGCTGCTGGCAGCCGGTGCCACCGAGGTGATCCCGGAAATCGTCGAGGGCAGCCTGATGCTGGCCTCGCACACGCTGGTGCTAATGGGCGTGCCGATGCGACGCGTGGTGCGCCGCGTGGAGGAGATGCGCGACGAGCGCTACAGCCTGCTGCGCGGCTATTTCCGCGGCACCGACGACGCGGACGACGACCACGCGCAGGTGCGGCTACAATCGATGCCGGTCGACGCGCGCTCAGACGCGGTCGGCCGCTCCCTCGAGGAAGTCGGGCTCTACGCGCGCGGCCTCGAGGTCACGGCGATCCGCCGCCATGGCATCCGTGGCGTCGAGCCGGACCCGGAGACTAAGCTGCGCGCGGCCGACATCGTGGTGCTGCGCGGCTTGCCGGAGGCGCTGTCGATGGCTGAAGAATGGTTGTCGCGCCATCGCCGCGATGGTTCCGCCGCCTGATCGTCCCGCCGGCGGCCACCTGCGGCGCGAGCAGGATCTACAGTTCCGACCCCGAAATTTCTTTCAATTTGCTTGTCACGAACGGCGCGCGGGCCCACGCGCTCTGTTTTTTCG
The DNA here is from genome assembly GCA_040946865.1 of Burkholderia sp. Classification (GTDB taxonomy): domain Bacteria; phylum Pseudomonadota; class Gammaproteobacteria; order Burkholderiales; family Burkholderiaceae; genus Burkholderia. Next base: position 3,907 of record JAYFSB010000073.1, on the reverse strand, counting down.
GAGAAGTTCATGAGTCACCCGCCGTCTGGCGTGTTGCCCGATCCCGCCGAGTTCGTCCGCCGCCATGTGCGCACGGTGCCGGACTGGCCGCGGCCGGGCGTGCAGTTCCGCGACATCACCTCGATCCTGCAGAGCGCGAAGGCGCTGCGCGTGCTGGTCGACCTGCTGGTCGAGCGCTATGTGGAGGCCAAGCTCGACTACGTGGCGGGGCTCGACGCGCGCGGCTTCATCATCGCCCCGATCGTAGCCTACGAGCTCGGCGTCGGCTTCGTGCCGATTCGCAAGCTCGGCAAGCTGCCCTACAAGACCCAGTCCGAATCCTACGAGCTCGAATACGGCAACGCGACCGTCGAGATCCACGAGGATGCCTGCAAGCACGGCGACCGCGTAATTATCGTCGACGACCTGATCGCCACCGGCGGCACCATGATGGCCGGCAAGAAGCTGCTCGAACGGCTAGGAGCGACCGTGGTGGAAGGCGCGGCGATCATCGACCTGCCCGACCTGGGCGGTTCGGCGCTGCTGCGCGACTCCGGCTTACCGCTCTACACGGTCACGGAGTTTTCGGGCCACTGAGCCCGCACCCGGCAGGCCTGCCGCTTGCTGGGATCGCATCGCGGGTGCATGTCGTGCCCGTCACCCACGCGATGCATCCCCGATTCGTTTCTTCCTTCTCGTTCCTGTGAGCCACTGCCATGCCGTGTTCCCCTCGGGCCTCGATCACGGTCGCGCCGGGTCCAGATAACCGCCAGGTGCTCTCGTGCGTGGCATCTCGCAGGGCAGGTCGCCGCGACCGGCTTCCTCTCGGCTGGTGTGCTGTTCCACCCACACCACGCTGGCCGCGTTCGGCGTGGCCGCGCTGCCTACCTGATCTGGGATCGGCCGGCGCAGTGGGGGCAAGGCGACAGACCTTGGCATGCTCGGCAACGTGGTGGCGGGCGGGATCGGCTGGGTCCTCGGCATCGAGGACACGCTCGCCACAAGGAGTGCTGGGAAGAGACCGGCATCCCGGCCGCGCAGATCTTCGTCTACGATCTGCCGCTGCCGACGAGATAATCTGCTGGCTCGAGGCCGGCGAGTCCACCATGGACGCGAGCCTGTCGATCCTCGACAGCCTGCTGCGCCCCCTGGCACCCGGCACCGCCTGGCATCGACGCGGTGTTCGCGCCGCTGCTGGGCGCGGTGCCCTGAACGCTACAAGCGGCACCCGCCTGCTTGCCGCGTGGGCACCGAACGGATTCAATCGATTGGAATGATGGAGGTGCGGTCATGTCGCCCGCACCATAGCTTTATCCTGAAACTGTCCTGCCCCGACAAGCACGGCATTGTGCATGCCATCTCGAGTTTTCTGTTGGAACGCGATACCAACATCGTCGATTCGTAAGCGACTCGGCATAGCCGTCGTAGACGCCAGCAAAGGTCGACGCCAAAGTGATGGACACCACTTTGTTAGACACAGAAAAGCCTGGTAGTCGCAAAAGACGCCCGAACCATAGTCCTGAGTTCCAGCGTCGCATAGCAATCGGCCGCGTGCAAGCCAGGTGTTTCAGTCGCCAAACTGGCCCGCGAGTATGGGCTGAATGCGAATCTGGCGTTCACCTGACGGCACCGGTATCGTGCCGAGCAAAAGGCGTCAGAGGCAACGCTGCTGCCAGTGACGGTCGTGAGCGATATGAGACCGGAGGTCATCGCAGCGCCACTAATCAAACCGGAGATCGCGAAATCGGCCGTACCCGTTGGCACGATTGAAGTCCGGCTCGGACGAGCGGTGGTCAAGGTCGATGGCGTTGTCGACCCCGATATGCTGCGAACCGTATTGGAGCGCCTGCGATCATGATCTCTTTACCTGCCGGTACACGTATCTGGCTTGCGGCGGGCGTCACCGATATGCGTTTCGGATTCCAGGGACTGGCTGCGAAAGTACAGACAGCGCTCGAAGAAAATCTGCTGGGTGGCCACCTATTCATCTTCCGTGGGCACCCGCGCGGCGATCTCGTCAAGATGCTGTGGGCCACTGATGACGGGTTCTGGCTGCTTGCAAAGCGATGGGAGCGAGGTCGGTTTATCTGGCCGCAGGACGACTGTGGCAAGATCCATCTGACGAGCGCTCAGTTGTCGATGTTGCTCGAGGGCATCGATTGGCGACAGCCGCGACGCACCGCCGCGCTGGCGATATTGTAACCCGCGCGCAAGGCTTATAAGCATGCGACGCATGTCCGATCATGCGCCACTTCCTGATACCGTTGCCGAGCTCCATGCCCTGATGCTCGAGCAGCAAGCATCGATCGAAGAACAACAAGCCTCGTTCGAGAAAATGGTGCAGGAGCTGGCTGCGCGTGATCAGGAGATCGAACCCTGAAGGCGCTAATCGACAAGCTCAAACGCATGCACTTCGGTCGCAAGTTCGAGCAACTCGATCGCCAGATCGAGAACCTCGAAACCTCGGCTCAAGGAGCTGACGGCTGGGCGCGGCGCTGTCGATGTGCAGCATGCGAAAACGGAGCAAGGACAAGGCCGCGAGCAGCAAGGAACCGTGTCCCGCGGGCACCACTGCTGCCGCATCTGCTGTGCGAAGAGATCGTGCTCGAACCCGATCCGGTTTGCCCGAGCTGCGGCCACATCGAACGGCCACCGATGCCAGGCCTGCCGATCGAGCGCAGCATTGCCCATCCCAGCGCGCGCCGGTGTGACGCTTGATCGTGCCAGCATGGGCCGCTGGGGAGGCCAGATCGCCGTGCTTTGAAAAACCGCTGATCGAAGCGATCCAGCGCTACACGTTGCGTCTCGGCAAATTGCACACGGGCGACACACGCCGGTCGCCGTGCTCGTGCCAGGCAACGGGAGGACCCTGACTGGTCGGTTCTGGGTCTACGCACGCGACGATCGCCGCTCGGGCTCGACTGAACCGGCTGCGGTATGGTTTGACTTTTCGTCGGACCGCAAAGGCGTCCACCCTCAAACCCGGCTCGCGGCATTCTGCAGGCGGATGCCTACGCGCTTCGATCAACTGTACGCGAGCAGCGATGTCCATGAGGCAGCGTGCTGGGATCATGCCCGGCGCAAGTACTACGATCCACGCGAGCACGCCGAGCTCGGACACCCAGACATTGCTCGCGATGATTGGCGAGCGCTACGGCATCGAAGCCAATATCCGTGGCAAGCTCACCCGATGAGCACCTGCGCGTACGATAGGAAAAGGCCAAGCCGCTGCTCGCCACATTTTAGGCAACGATTAGGGAAAAGCTCGCGCCACTGTCGACCAAGTCCACGCTCGCCAAAGCAATCAACTACTCGTTGAACCACTGGGCAGCGCTCGGACGCAAGCATTATCTGTTCGTTGGCTCCGCCACCGGAGGCGAGCGGACTTGCTGCAATGTACGTACAGCCTGATCGGGACGTGCAAGCTCAACGGCATCAATCCGCGCGTCCATCTGGAATACGTTCTGACTCACATCGCTGATTACAGCATCCACCCACATCGACGAGCTACTGCCATGGAATGTAGCGGGCGCTGAAGTCGGCCGCCATTCCGCCGTCCACTACCTGATTGCCGACTAGATCCAGATAAATCGTGTCCACGATCTCACGTGACCCACACAAATTCCGCGTGCCCATCATCTTGCCTCACGCGCGTGCGAATGGGGGACCGGCCTTGCCGAGCCGCTTACGTCGATTCGGCCCAGTTCAAGCGACAGCCGCACCGGCGAATTCTTCATGCAGTGCATTTCGACCAGACCACTAGGTAGTGGTCACATTTACGACTGGCTCAAACGCGCAGACAAGCGATGCAAACACGAGATAGCTCTCGATAAGCTTGTCATATAGAGTGAAGACGCGGCGAAAATGCTTAAGGCAATGCTGATCAAGTTCACCGTCCCCGTGGTTCAGCCGTTATACGTTATAGATC
>JAYFSB010000072.1:0-7435 GCA_040946865.1 Burkholderia sp. | reverse complement strand
CGTTTGCGCTTCGTCTCGAAGACTGCACCTTCGTCAGCCGCCACCGCCAGCGTTTGCTGTTTCATTCTCGTTTGCCTGGCTCGGGTCATATCCATCGATCTATAACGGCTGGACCACGGGGACGACGGACTTGATCAGCATTGCCTTAAGCATTTTCGCCGCGTCTCCACTCGATATGACAAGCTTTGCCGAGAGCTATCTCGTGTTTGCATCGCTTGCCTGCGCGTTTGGGTCAGTCGTAAATATGAACACTGCCTAGAACGCCAGCAGCTCGTCGCAAGCTTCGATCAGTTTTTCCGTCACCTTCGGGTACTTTGCCGAGTCGCTATCGACGAAGTCATTGAATGCGACCAGCGCGTTGAGCACGTTACCCATCTTGCGAAACCAGCAGTGCTGATGCTGCGTCTTGCGGGAACACTTCCTCCATCGCAGACCAGAAGCCCATTGCGCCGTCGCCGCACGCGAGCAACGGACCAGCCGGCAGACCGCGCTTCTTCATATCCAGCAGCAGCTCGCACCACGATTCCTTCGATTTCCGGTAGCCGTCGCCAATCACCACACGCTCTTTCTCGCTTTCCGGCGTCACGACGATGATTACCAGCAGGCACTGGCCGTCCAAATCGTCACTGTGCACGCCGATGTGAATGCCGTCACAGCTCACCAGTACACCCAGACACCCAGCGCGCCGAGGACAGGCCCCGGCGGTTCCACTGCGCGTGCTCGTCGGCCCACCGCGCCTTGAGCCGACTCACCGTGTTTGGTTACATGCCTGCGACCTCACCACCAAGCATGATGCCCAGCGCCTCACTCATGTCACCCGTCGAGATGCCGCGCAGGTACAGCCACGGCAGCGCCGCTGACACGCGCGCCGACTTGCGTACGTACGGCGGCACAACCGCCAAATTGAAGTGGATGCCCGAACCGGGCCAACCGCCATGACGATCTCGCACTTGGGTAGGTAGCCGTTACGCACAACGGCGCGTCGGCCCTCGATCGATTTCACGTTGCTGTTACTGCCCCAGCATAGCGGCAAGCTCCGCTTCATCAACTGTCTGCTGGATCATCTGTCGCGCACCCTGCTGGATTAGCTCGTCGAGCACGCTCTTCGTTTCTGCTTTACCGCTGTTCGCTTCTTTCGTAGACTTTTGCATGGTGGCCGGTTCCGGCTCCCGCCGGGTTTGCTGGTTGTGTTTCTGACACGCAACATTCTCAGCTAAACCGCCACCGCCTTCTCAACATTCCGTCTACCCGCTGTACACCACTTTCGACAATAACTCTCGAACGGAACGTGCCGTGACTTACGTGAAGTTTTTCGCGGCGAAGTCCCAGTTCACGATGTTCCAGAACGCTTCGACAAACTCCGGACGTGCGTTGCGGTAGTCGATGTAGTACGCGTGTTCCCACACGTCGATCGTCAGCAGCGGCTTGGCGTCGGTAGTCAGCGGCGTGCCGGCATTGCTGGTCGAGACCAGGTCCAACGAACCGTCGACCTTCTTCACCAGCCAAGCCCAGCCCGAACCGAAGGTGCCCACGGCCGTCTTCGTAAAGGCTTTCTTAAAGGCGTCGAACGACCCCCACTTCGCGTTGATCGCGTCGCCCAGCGCGCCGGTCGGCGCACCGCCGCCCTGCGGCGAGAGGCTGTTCCAGAAGAAGGTGTGATTCCAGATTTGCGCGGCGTTATTGAAAATACCGCCCGACGACTTCTTCACGATCTCCTCGAGCGACAGATTCTCGAACTCGGTGCTCGGGATCAGGTTGTTCAGGTTCGTTACATAGGTCCGGTGATGCTTGCCGTAGTGGAACTGGATCGTCTCTGCCGAGATGTGCGGAGCGAGCGCGTCTTCAGCGTACGGCAGCGGCGGGAGCGTATGAGCCATGGCGATTCCTTTGAAGGATGTGGGGGGACTAGGGCCTGCACAGCGTGCGATTGTAGGCGAGACCGAATAACCCTGCAAACTCACGGGTATTCGAAATCGCCTACCATCCGTCCGACCGGCAGGGATGGTGCGATAACGACGCGACGTAAGATCGGAACCCGGGCCCGACAGATTCCCTATATCCGGTATAACGTTCGCGGCATGAGGAAAACGAGCATGAACCGGTCCCGTGAACGCGGCATGTCGCAAACAGGGGTGCCGGCGTTCAGAAGTTCTCGTCCAGGCGCGGCTGCACGTCGGCCAGTGAAACGTCGGCGCTGCCCTCGGCCAGATGCACGGTCAGCCGGCGCTGCGATTTCAGCGCGCTGGGCGCGCGCACCGCGCGGCCGTTCTGGGCATCGATCAGCGCAGCGTAACCGCGTTCCAGCGTGCGTTGCGGGCTCAGCACCTCGAGCCGCGCCGAGCAGCCCGCCACGCGTGCGCTGGCGCGCTCGTGGCGGTGGCGCAGCGCCACGCCAAGCCGCTGCGACCAGCCCGTCACCAACAGGCGCGCGGCGGCCACGTCGGGCCGCGTGCGCTGCCAGCGCAGCATCACCAGCGCGAACCGCGCGCGCGCATCGCGCACCGGCCTCGCACCGGCCGAGGCTAGCCGCACCGCGAGCTGCTTCAAATGGGTACGCTGGCGCGCCAGGCGCTCTGCGGGGCTGACCAGCCGGCGCACTAGCCAGTCGAGCTGCTGGGCGCGCGCCTCGAGCCCGCGCCGCAGGCCGCGGCGCAGCTCGGCCTGGCGGTCGGCTAGCTCTCGCAGCAGCAGGGCGCGCTGCGGGCTGACCAACTCGGCCGCGCCGGTCGGCGTCGGCGCGCGCAAGTCGGCGGCGAAATCGACGATGGTGAAATCGGTCTCGTGGCCCACGCCGCTGACCACCGGCAGCTCGCTGGCGGCGATCGCGCGCGCCAGCGTCTCGTCGTTGAAGGACCAGAGATCCTCGATCGAGCCGCCGCCGCGGCACACGATCAGCACGTCCACCTCGAAGCGTGCATTCGCGGTCTGCACCATCGCGGTCAGCTTCTCTGCCGCGCCGGCACCCTGCACCGGCACCGGGTAGACGATCACCGGCACGTGCGGTGCGCGCCGCGCCAGTGTGCTCAGTACGTCGCGCAAGGCCGACGCTTGTAGTGAGGTAACGATGCCGATCGCGCGCGGAAAGGCCGGCAGCGCGCGCTTGCGCTCGGCCGTGAACAGACCCTCGGCCTCGAGCTCGGCCTTCAGGCGCAGAAAGGCCTCGAACAGCTTGCCTTGCCCGGTGCGCCGCACCGCCTCGACGCTCAGCTGCACCTCGCCGCGCGGCTCGTACATGGTGACCAGCGCACGCACCTCGATGCGGTCGCCATCGCGCGGCGTAAACGGCGCATGCTGGGCGCGGCCGCGGAACATCACGCAGCGCATCTGCGCATCCTTGTCCTTGATCAAGAAGTACCAGTGGCCGCTCGCGGCGCGCGTGAAGTTCGACACTTCGCCCGATACCCAGCACAGCGGGAAGGCGCGCTCGAGCATCGAGCCGATCGCGCGGTTCAGCGCATAGACGGGGATCACGCTGTCGCCGGGGTCAGGCAGGTAGGGATCGGATTGCATTGGGTGAGAAGGAAGAGGGAGCGGACACACGATAGCGTCGCTGCGCCGCTCCGGCAAGCCTCGCGGCCGTCATGTGGTGCACGGCGAGACGAAGTGTCCACATTCGTTCCGGATCACAGACAGAGACACAACAAAGCTCTCAAAAACCTTTTAAAATCTCCAAGCCATTGATTTTACATGTTTTATTTGTGACATATTGTGACAGGATTCCGATCGGAAAGCCGTCGTGCGGGCCTTTGCGCCGATCACATGGTCAGTTTTTCACAGACTTATCCACAGCCGTGTCGATCTGTCCACAGGTATGGATGACTTGCTGTGCACGGCGACAGTGCGCTAGAGTGCCGCCTTTCTGAGCATGCCGGGCCGCCCTCACGGGCCGTCCGAGCATGCGCCGGTCCCGCCCATCGGAGAACCCCGTTGACCACTTCGTCACAGTCCGCCGCGTCGGCAGTTCGTCCGTTCGCCATCCCGACCCACTCGTGCCTCGCCGGCGCAGCTGCCCGATGAGCCGAGGCGGCCTCCTGGGCGCGCGTCTGGAGGCCACGCTGGCGCGTGAGTGGCAACGGCGCGGCCCGCTGGCCTGGGCGCTGACGCCCCTGGCCGCCCTGTTCGGCGGCATCGCCGCGCTGCGTCGCCTGGCCTTCGCGGCCGGCTGGAAGTCGATTGTCGACACTGGCCTGCCGGTGGTGGTGGTCGGCAACGTGACGGTGGGCGGCACCGGCAAGACGCCGACTGTGATCGCGCTGGTCGAGGCGCTGCGTGCCAACGGCTTCCACCCCGGCGTGGTGTCGCGCGGCTACGGCATCGAGATCCGCGAGCCGACCGAGGTCGCGCCCGACTCGCCGGCCTCGCGTGCCGGCGACGAACCACTGCTGATCGCGCGTCGCACACAGGTGCCGGTGGTGGTCTGCCCGGACCGGGTGGCCGCGATCCGTGCGCTGGCGGCCGCGTGTCCCGAACTCGACGTGGTGGTCAGCGACGACGGTCTGCAGCACTACCGGATGGCACGCCGCGTCGAGCTGGTAGTGTTCGACCACCGGCTCGGCGGCAACGGTTTCCTTCTGCCGGCCGGCCCCTTGCGCGAACCGCTGTCGCGGCGGCGTGACGCCACCCTGGTCAACGATCCCTACCGTCGCGCGCTGCCGCCCTGGCCGAATACCTATGCGCTGCGGCTCGCGCCCGGCGACGCCTGGCATCTCGACGAACCCTCGCGGCGGTGCCCACTGGCCCAGTTCGCCGGCGAGCGCGTGCTGGCCGCGGCCGGCATCGGCGCGCCCGAGCGCTTCTTCGCGACCCTGCGCGCGGCGGACCTAGCCCCCGCCACGCGGGCTCTGCCCGACCATTATGCCTACGCTGAGAATCCCTTTGCACACGACGATGCCGACGTGATCCTGATCACGGAGAAGGATGCAGTAAAATTGGGCGTTTCCTGGCGCGATACCCGACTCTGGGTTGTCCCTGTCGAGGCCGCGCTCGATCCCCGCCTTATCGCTCTCGTTGTGGAGAAACTCCGTGGACGCTCGCCTGTTTGAAATCATCGTGTGCCCGATCTGCAAGGGCCCGCTCCAGCATGACCGCGCCGCGCAGGAACTGATCTGTCATGCCGACAAGCTGGCCTATCCGATTCGCGACGACATCCCCGTGATGCTGGTCGACGAAGCGCGACAGACCGTCGAGGACACGCCCGTCGACCCTGCCGGCCCCGCCGCCACGCACTGAGAGCCCGCGCCCCCACCGCCCACCGGCCAGCCGCCCCACTCGCGCCCGCCCCGTGGCAAGCACAGCGCTTTCGAACCCGAACGCTCTCGATCCAATTGATGACCACTCCGTCGCCCTTCATCGCCGTCGTGCCGGCTCGCCTCACCTCCACGCGCCTGCCCAATAAGCCGCTCGCCAACATCGGCGGCAAGCCGATGGTGGTGCGCGTGGCCGAGCGCGCGCGCGTCGCCGGCGCGGCCCGCGTGCTGGTGGCCTCGGACGCGCAGAGCGTGCTCGAGGCCGCGCAGACGGCCGGTTTCGAGGCCCTGCTCACGCGCGCAGATCATCCCTCGGGCACCGATCGCCTGGCCGAGGTCGCCACCACGCTGGCGCTGCCAGACGATACGATCGTGGTCAACGTGCAGGGGGATGAGCCCCTGATTGACCCGACACTCGTCCGCGACGTAGCGTCGCACCTTGCAACGCACCCGGATTGCTCAATCGCAACCGCCGCACATCCGATCCAGAATCCGAAGGAAGTGTTTAATCCGAACGTGGTGAAGGTCGCGCTCGACGCGAAAAGCGTCGCACTGTATTTCTCGCGTGCGCCGATCCCCTGGTCGCGCGATGCCTGGCAGGCGCACTGGCCGGCCGTCGAAACCATGCCTGGGCCGGCCTTCCCGGCCTACCGGCACATCGGGCTGTATGCCTATCGCGCGCGTTTCCTGCGCAGCTACCCGAGCCTCGCGCAAGCACCGATCGGGCAGGCCGAGCAGCTCGAACAGCTGCGCGCGATGTGGCACGGCGCGCGGATTGCCGTGCTCGTCACAAAATCAGCTCCGGCACCGGGCGTCGACACCCCTGCCGATCTGGCGCGCGTGCAGGCCCTTTTTCGGTCGACCGGAAGATAAGCTATGGCACAATCGGACGAATGTACAAGCCCTCAGGTGCTGCCCGCGTTGAGTCGCGCTCGCCCGCTCCCCCGCAGGCTGCGCGCCGATGTGATCCCATTGCGCCACACATTCACGAAACTTGGAGATATCACCATGCGGTTGATCCTGTTGGGCGCTCCCGGTGCCGGCAAAGGCACCCAGGCCAACTTCATCAAGAAAACGTTCGGGATCCCACAGATCTCGACGGGCGACATGCTGCGCGCGGCTGTGAAGGCCGGCACGCCGCTCGGCGTCGAGGCGAAGGGCTACATGGACGAGGGCAAGCTCGTGCCGGATTCGCTGATCATCGGGCTGGTCAAGGAACGTCTGAAGGAAGACGATTGCCAGAACGGCTATCTGTTCGACGGCTTCCCGCGTACCATCGCGCAGGCCGATGCCATGAAGAACGTCGGCGTGGCAATGGACTACGTGCTCGAGATCGACGTGCCCCTCTCCGAGATCATCGAACGCATCAGCGGCCGTCGCACGCACTCGGCCTCGGGCCGCACCTACCACGTCAGCTTCAACCCGCCCAAGTCCAAGGACAAGGACGACGTGACGGGTGAACCGCTGATCCAGCGTGACGATGACAAGGAAGAAACCATCAAGAAGCGCCTAGACGTGTATGAGGCGCAGACTAAGCCGCTGGTCAGCTATTACGGCGACTGGGCCCAGCGCGGCGAAGAAAACGGCCTGCAGGCACCAGCCTATCGCAAGATCTCGGGCCTGGGCAGCGTCGACGAAATCTGCCGGCGCGCCTTCGACGCGCTGAAGTAAGCAGGCCGCAGCCACGCTGGGCAGCTTTTTTTGGTGCGCCGAGCATGCGCAACAGCTTAATGGTGCAAGTCCCCTTGCCCCACCTGATGGTGGTGAAGGGCTAGGATCTGTTTACATTTGAAAAAATGTGTTTAGGCAGTGTTCGCATTTACGACTGACCCAAACGCGCAGGCAAGCGATGCAAACACGAAATAGCTCTCGGCAAGCAAATAGCTCTCGGCAAGCTTGTCATATCAAGTGGAGACGCGGCGAAAATGCTTAAGGCAATGCTGATCAAGTTCACCATCCCCGTGGTCCAGCCGTTATAGATAGGTGGATATGACCGGAGCAAGGCAAACGAGGCTGAAACAGCCAACGCTGGCGGTGGCGGCTGACAAGGGCGCAAGCTTCGAGACGAAGCGCAAACGTACGCGGCGCGATGAGTTGCTGGACACGATGGAACGGATCGTGCCGTGGGCGGCATTGTGTGCGCTGATCGAGCCGTACTACCCGAAACGTGGCAACGGACGCCCGCCGAT
>JAYFSB010000071.1:0-7468 GCA_040946865.1 Burkholderia sp. | reverse complement strand
CCCCCCCCCCCCCCCCCCCCCCCCCCCCCCCCCCCCCCCCCCCCCCCCCCCCCCCCCCCCCCCCCCCCCCCCCGGGCAGGCAGCGATAGGTCAGGCGTTTCATCGTCAGGCTCCGTGGGACGTGGGTTCGATCGGTGGGCGCTGCGCGTCGTCGCGCTCGCCCGATTTGACGCGGAACCAGGTGGCATAGAGCGCCGGCAGGTAAAATAGCGTCAGCACCGTGGCGCTGGTGATGCCGCCCATCAGCGCGGTCGCCATCGGCCCGAAGAAGTTTGAGCGCAGCAACGGGATCAGCGCCAGCACGGCGGCCGCCGCGGTCAGCGTGATGGGCCGGAAGCGCCGCACCGTGGCATTGACGATCGCGTCGAAGCGGCCGTGGTCCACGGCGATGTCCTGCTCGATCTGGTCGACCAGGATCACCGAGTTGCGCATGATGATGCCGAACATCGCGATCACCCCGAGCATCGCCACGAAACCGAACGGCTGGCCGAACAGAAGCAGCGTGGCGACTACCCCGATCAGGCCGAGCGGCGCGGTCAGCACCACCATCAGCACGCGCGAGAAGCTCTGCAGCTGGCTCATCAGCAGGGTCAGCACGGCGATTGCCAAGAGCGGCATCTGCGCGTTGATCGAGGCCTGCGCCTTGTCACTTTCCTCGATCGAGCCGCCGATCTCGATCCGGTAGCCTACCGGCAACTGCGCGCGCAGGCCGTCAAGCTGCTTGTCGATCGCATGTGTTACGTCGATGCCCTGCGCGCCGGCCCGCACGTCGGCCTGCACCGTGATGGTTGGCTGGCGGTCTCGCTCCCAGATCACGCCGTATTCGAGCGTGTTGCGGAACTGGCCGAGCGTGCCCAGCGGCACCGGGCCACTCGGGGTCGGCATGGCCAACGTGGCGAGCCGGAACGGAGCGACGCGATCGGGTTTGGGCGCGCGCAGGTCAACTGCGATCAGCTTGTCGCGTTCGCGGTACTGCGTGACCGTAGTGCCCTGCAGGGTCATGGCGAGGAAGTTCGAGACATCCTGCGAGGTGACGTTTAGCTCGCGTGCCTTCTTCTGATCGAGCTCGAAACGTACTGAGCGTTCGGCCGGCTCGTCCCAGTCAAACTGGACATTGACCGAGCGCGAGTCCTGGCGCACCTGGGCCTCCACTTTCTCCGCGATCGAGCGCACCGTCGCGATGCTGTCGCCGCTGATGCGGAACTGCACCGGATAGCCGACCGGTGGGCCGTTCTCGAGCCGCGACAGGCGCCAGCGGATCGCCGGGAACTGCTCGCGCAGGGTCGGTGCCAGCCAGCTGGCGAGCGTCTCGCGTGCCTCGACCGACTTCGCCGTGACAACGAACTGCGCGAAGTTCGGCTGCGCCAATTGCTGGTCCAGCGGCAGGTAAAAGCGCGGCGCGCCGGTGCCGACGAAGCTGACCGTGTGATCCATCTCGGGTCGGTTCTCCAGCACCTTCTCCAGGTGCTTGGTCTGTTCCAGCGTGGCCGGGAACGAGGTGCCCTCGGGCAGCCGCACGTCGATCAGCAGCTCGGGGCGGTCCGAACTCGGGAAGAACTGCTGCGGGATCATCGAGAAGCCGCCCAGCGCCACCACGAACAGCGCGACGGTGATGATCAGCACCACGAAGCGGCGCTCGATGCACCAACGGATCCAGCCGCGCAACCGCGTGTAGAAGCGCGTGTCGTAGATGTCGTGCGTCTCGTGGTGATCATCGTGATGCGCGGTCAAGGGCCAGGCCTGGCCGTCGTGCTTGCGCTCGGGCAGCAGGTAGTAGCCGAGCAGCGGGATCAGCGCCACCGCGGCGAACCACGAGGCGATCAGCGCGATTGCGGAGACCTCGAAGATCGAGCGCGTGTATTCGCCGGTGCTCGATTGCGCGAGCGCAATCGGCAGGAAGCCCGAGACCGTCACCAGGGTGCCGGTCAGCATCGGGAAGGCGGTGCTAGTATACGCGAAGGCCGCCGCGCGGGTGCGGCTGAAGCCCTGCTCGAGCTTCACCGCCATCATTTCGACGGCGATGATCGCATCGTCCACCAGCAAGCCCAGCGCCAGCACAAGGGTGCCCAGCGAGACCTTGTGCAGGCCGATGTCGAACATGTCCATGAATAGCGCCGTGACGGCCAACACGATCGGGATCGAGATCACCACCACCATGCCGGCGCGCAGCCCGAGTGGCACCAGGCTCACCACCAGCACGATGCCGACCGCCTCGGCCACCGCCTCCAGGAAGTCGTCTACCGAATGCGAGACAGCCTGCGGCATGCTCGACACCTCGGCGAGCTTGAGGCCCGCTGGCAGTTGCGCCTGCAACTGTCGGGTGGTGGCCTCCAGCGCCTTGCCGAGCCGGATCACGTCGCCGCCCGGCTGCATGGTCACGCCGATGCCGAGCACGGCGCGGCCGTTCGAGCGCATTTGCGTGACAGGCGGGTCATCGTAGCCGCGCTTGATGCTGGCGATATCGCCGAGCCGAAAGGTGCGATGGTTAATGCGCACCACCATGTCGGCGAGCTGCTCGACGGAGTCGAACTGGCCGCTCGGGCGTATGTAGACGCGATCGTTCGAGGTGGTCAGCACGCCCGAGGAGGCTACTGCGTTCTGCGCGTTGATTGCCTGGCTGAGCTGGGTCGGCGAGATGCCCAGGCGCGTGAGCCGTGCATTGTCGACCTCGATGAAGATGCGCTGATCGGGGTCGCCGAAGTAGTCGACCTTGCCGACGCTCGGCACCCGCAGCAGCACGGTGCGCAGCTGGTCCGCGTAGTCGTGCAGCTGGGCGGCCGAGTAGCCGTCACCGTCGAGGGTCCAGATGTTGGTGTAGACGTCGCCAAACTCGTCGTTGAAGAACGGTCCCTGCACGCCTTGCGGCAGGGTCGCGCCGATGTCGCCAACCTTCTTGCGGATCTGGTACCAGGTTTTCAGCACGCCCTTGACGGGCACCGAGTCTTTCATGGTGAAGAAGATCATCGACTCGCTGGGGCGCGAATAGCTGCGCAGGAAGTCGATGGCGGGATTTTCTTGCAGTTTGCGGCCGATCCGGTCGGTGACCTGCTCCTGCACCTGCCGCGCGCTGGCACCGGGCCAGAAGGTGCGGATCACCATCACGCGGAAAGTGAAGGGCGGATCCTCCGATTGCGCCAGGCGCGTGTAGGCCAGGATGCCGGCCAGGGTGGCGAGCGCGATCAGGTAGGCGACCAGCGCCTGATGGCGCAGCGCCCAGGCCGACAGGTTGAAACGGCTTTCCGCGCGCTCGCTCATGACGTCCCGTCCTCCGTGTGCAGTGGTGCTACGGCGCGCACCTTCTCGCCGGCGCTGACGGTATGCACGCCTTGCTGGATTACCCGCTCGCCGGCCTGTAGGCCTTGCGACACGGTGATGGTGTTCTCGTCGTAGCGCACGATGCTGACGCGGCGCAGTTCTAGCGTGTCGTCGCGGCGAATCACCCAGACCGCCGGGTTCTGGCCCTCATGGAACAGGGCCGTGGAGGGCAGCGTGTAGCGCACGCCGTTGGTAGCCGTGTCGGCCAGCGCGACATTGGCGGTCATGCCGAGCCGCACGGCCGAATCAGGCTCGACCAGCGTGAGGCGCACGCGGTAGGTGCGGCTTTGCGGATCGGCGGCCGGCGCGATCTCGCGTACGCTGGCCTGCAGCGTGCGGCCGGGCAGGGCCTGCAGCGTTACGCTGGCCTGGTGGCCCGGCTGAAGCAGCGCGAGCGTGGCCTCGGGCACGTCGGTCACCACATCGACGTCGCCAGACCAGGCGAGCTGGTAGACAGCTTGGCCGGCCGAGACGTTCTGGCCGGTGTCGGCCTGCTCGGCCGTGATGTAGCCGGCATGATCGGTCACCAGGCTGGTGTACTGCAGCTGGTTTTTCGCCAGCGCCAGCTGTTGCGCTGCCTGATCGCGCTGCGCGCGCGCCGAGGCGTAGGCGTTCTCGGTCTGTTCGAGCTGGGCCGGCGCGATCAGCTTCTCGCGGGCCTGCGCGCGGTCACGCTCGACCTGCTGCTGGGCATAGGTCAGCGTGTGGCTGGCCGCGTCGAGCTGGGCCTGGGCGCTGGCCGCGTTCTTTTCGGGATCCGAAGGATCGAGCTGGGCCAGTACCTGGCCCTTCTTCACGACATCGCCGAGCCGCACCCTGCGCTCGATGATCTTGCCGGCGAGCCGGAACGACAGCGGTGTGGCGTAACGCGGCTCGATATCGCCGGACAGGGTGGCGGCCACCGTCGCGCCGTCGGCAGCGATCGGCGTGGCTACCACCGGCCTGGCGGCGGGCGGCGGCCCGTTGTCTTTCGGATGACACGCGGCGACGAGCAGCGCGGCACCAAGGAGGATGACTGCGCGGGGTCCGGATGCATTCACGGCAACCTCATGAGGAAAGGCCGGCGGAGCCTGGCTGGTTCCGCCGGGGAACGGCGACGAAAGCATTTATGATACATATATGTATTATAATACATAATTGTATATTTATTTAAAGATAAATCGATGCTGATTAGTGCTAGACTGTGCGCCATGAAACCGCAGCGCTTAACCCGCGAGCAGAGCAAGGACCAGACGCGCGAGCGCCTGCTCAACTCCGCGAACACTATATTTACGAAGAAGGGGTATGTTGCCACGAGCGTTGAGGACATCGCGGCGGCGGCCGGCTACACGCGCGGCGCGTTCTATTCGAACTTCGACGGCAAGGCCGAATTGCTGCTTGAGCTGCTGCGGCGCAATCACGAGACAATGCGCGCCGAGCTGCAGCAGATCTTTGACGCGGGCGGCACGTGCAAGGAAATGGAGCCGCGCGCGCTGAACTTCTACAGCCGCTTCATCCGCCTGAACCCGGCCTTCATGCTGTGGTGCGAGGCCAAGCTGCAAGCCGCGCGCGACGCCAAGTTCCGCACCCGCTATACCGCCCTCATGCGTGAGAAGCTCGAGGATATAGCTAATACTATCAGCATGTTCGCCGAGCAGGCAGGCACGCCGCTGCTGTTGCCGCCCGAGCAGCTCGCGGTGGGCCTGATGGGCCTGTGCGACGGCGTGCAGGCGATCCACAGCGCCGATCCGAACTACGTCTCGCTCGACATGACCGAGGCGACCCTAGGCGGTTTCTTCGCGCGTGTGGTGCTGGGGCGCGCCGCCGACTGAGCGCGCCCGCTTCCATTTCTTCGATTCTTTCGATTTCATGACTATCCCACGCGGGACCGCCCGTGCTGGCCTTAGCGGTTGCCGTTGAGCCGGTGATAGGCGTCGAGCAGCGAGGTCTTGTAGACCACGCCGGCCAGCACCGGTGCCTGCGGCGATTTCACCACCGGCAGCCGCTCGCTCTGGAAGTACATGAAATGGCCGAGCGCGGTGCCCAGCCGCATGTCGGGCGTGAGCAGCGGAAACGGCGTATGCGCGTAGTCGGCCGCGCTCTTGTGCTGCGTATCGCGGCCTTCGAGCAGGTCGGAGGTGATGTCTTTGAGCGCGACCGCGCCGCGGAAATGCCCCGCCTCGTCGGTGACGTAGAGGTACTTGACCGGGTATTCGAGGAACACACGCGTCATCTCGGCCACGCTGGTCTCGAGCCGCACCACGGTCTGCGTGGGTTGAATCTGCGCGCGCATCTGGGTTGCCTTCATGCGCAGCCGCTCCGCCCCCTCGCGATGGCGGTGCAGCGTCATCTCAAAGATCATGATGATCGCCATCAGCGGTGCCGGCTAGGAAGGCACCCATGCCGACGATCGCATAGGCATAGGCGGGCCCGATAAGTGGCCCGGCAGCAGCTCTGCATCCCAGGCCGAACAGCGCGCCGCCGGCCGCGCCGACGAACAGAGTCGGCGTGAAGATCCCGCCGATCGCGCCAGAGCCCGAGGTGGCGGCGGTGGCCAGCAGCTTGCAGAGTAGCACGATCACCAGCGCCTGCCAGGTCCAGGAGGAATGCAGGATCGAGTTCACCACGCTGTAGCCGTTGCCCCAGACGTCGGGCACCCACACCGAGATGATGCCGACCGCGAGGCCGCCGAGCGCGAGCCGCACCGGCACGGGCACCGGCAATTGGCGAAAGCGTGAATTGGAAGCGGCCAGGAGGCGCAGGAACTGCGGCGCGGCCACGCCGCACAGCAGCCCGAGCCCGACGAAGGCCAGCACCTCGAAACCGGTCACGGCGAGGAATACCGGCATCTCGTAAGGCGGCTTATAGCCGGCGAACTCGCGCATTGTGATGTTCGCCACCACCGAAGCGACCAGCACCGGCCCGAAGCTCTCCCTCGAGATCATGCCAAGCACGATCTTGCCGACGAAGAAGGTGCCGGCGATCGGCGCGTTATAGACCGAGGTGATTCCGGCCATGGCACCACAGGCCACCAGCAGGCGCAGCCGGGGCGGGTCGAAGTGCGCCAGGCGGGCCGACCAGCGAGAGGCGGCCAGCGCGGCTAGCTGCACCATCGGGCCCTCGCGGCCGATCGAGCCGCCGCCACCGATCGTCAGCAGCGAGGAGGCGCTGCGCCAGAGGCTCTGCTTGACCGGCACGATGCCGTCGCCGAGCGCGACAGCTTCCATGTAGTCGGCACCGCCAGCTTGTTTCGCGTTGCCGCGCTGCGCGACCAGCAGCACACAGCCGGCCAGGAACCCACCCGCGGCCGGCATCCAGATCCGCACCTGCCAGGTTAGGCATTTGGCCATTTCCACGAAGCTGCCGCTGGAACCGGAGAGGAGCCGCTGGATGATGTCGATGCCCTCGCGGAACAGGATCGTGGCGAACACGCCGCTGATCCCGGCGATCACCGACCAGATCAGCATGGTGTGCGTGTCCGACAGGCGGAACAGCGTTTGTGCGCGCGTGCGCAGCTTGAGCAGGAAGGACAGCCGAGGTCGAAGGGAAAGGGAGCGTGTAGGAAGGCGAGCGTCAGCATAGCACCGTGCCGGGCGCGAGGAGAGGGAACAGGACGGTTCAGCCAAGCCACCGCTCGACCAGCCAGACATAGAGCACCAGAGTGCCGACACCCAGGGCACGCGGGCCGGTGGCGCGGATCTGGGCGAGCCGCGTTCCGATGCCAAGCGCCATCATGGTCATGGGCAAAGGTGTCGAGCGTGTTCAGCGCATGGACCGTGGTTTTCGGCAGCACGCCGAGCGAATTGACAATCACGAAGCCGAGGAAGCCGAGCCTGAATCAGGGCACCGCCAGCCAGGGCCGAATGGGGGCCAGCCAGGTACCGAGCACCAGCAGCATCACGCGGGCCATCTGCGGTATGCGTGACCTTGCGGGCTCACGTCGCTGGCTGCGCCGACCACCTTGCGCGACCTCGTGGATGGGGCCGCCGAAGAACAGACCCAGAGCCTGCGCAGGCCGACCCCTGGGCGATTTCCTGCAGGCTTACGCGCAGCCTGAAGAAGGCCACTGCGATGAAAATGCTTAAGGCAATGCTGAACAAGTGTCTGCATTCGCGATGTCGTCAAGCCTGCGTAGCGAATCGATCATAAACGAAGTTGTCCTGGTTTGTTGTCG
>JAYFSB010000070.1:0-7495 GCA_040946865.1 Burkholderia sp. | reverse complement strand
TATCTATAACGGCTGGACCACGGGGACGGTGAACTTGATCAGCATTGCCTTTACACATGGCGTTCACCCGATGCCAGAACTCGCCGACGGTACGGACGACTGCGGTGAACACAACATCTGCTGGGCGAGCATCAGCACCATTGCCTCGAACAGCAGCGTGAAGCCCTTGGGCTTTGCTGGCCCACTCGGGCTCGACGAGCGCCACGCGGCCATCAGGCAGCTTGATGCGAGGCGTGCGTACTTCGAGAAAGCAGTCGTGCTGGAAGAAGTTCAAGTGCCAGCAACGAAATCGATGTTGACCGTCAACCGCTTCGCAGCCGCGTCGAAATCGATGCCGTTCACGAACCACGGATCGCTGATACTCAAAGCCGTCTCGAACAACTTGCTATGCATGACTACCGTCGCTCACGTGCAAATCGGGCAATTTACCACCCACTCGAAATTCAACAGAGGCAGTCATTTCGACGGCATCGTCGCCTGGACCAAGACGCGTCAGACCAATGTCTTCTTGGAAGACATCAACGGACTCTTCCAGGTCGCCAAGTGAAAGGCGCGCGGATACGCCAACCTGACGACCATGCACACCGTGCCGTTTCTGATCGCCGGCAAGCTCGACTTCTCGAAGATCAACCCACATGTCGTGTAACCCACTCAAATTTCAAGAGAGCCCAAGATCTCTCGCATCGACGAGCTGCTGCCAGTGGGCCCGTAGGTTCGAACTGATATATTCCTCCCGCGGCAGGCATAGCCTGCCGCGCTCTGCGCCGCATGTGTAGAAAATTTTAGACGGCCCTCACACTACGCTTACATCGAGACGGGTTCGGATGGGCATGCATCAATACAGGTGCAAACACCCGTGACGCCAGCGAGACATGGCCGAGCCCCAAGGCAGGAACTCAGCACGCCTCGTCGGTGCCCTGCTCGAATGCGGCGGCGGCACACCCGAGCCGGTCGTTGATGGCGACCCATTCCGCCGTATCCGGCAACTGCTCAATCAGAATGCGCGTGACATGGACGCGATCCAGCGCGCGCAGCAGGCTGTACAGCTCGCGTGCGTAGACCTGAGGATCCTCGGGAGCAGCGACGAAATGCACACCGTTCGCGGTAACCCAATCGCGCGCGGTCGACGCACGCGCGACTAGCGCGACCGATTCGCCGGCCTCGGCGGCCGCATCGAGCAGTAGCTCCAGGCGATCGAAGGGCAGCAGCGCCAGCGGCGTGCGCGGCGCGTAATGCGCCTTCAGCGTGCCGGAAGCGCGTGGTGCCGTGGCATCGCTGCCGTCGGGCAAGCGCGGCACGATGCCTAGCACCACGACGATCTGCTGCGGCGTGACATGGCCTGGCCGCAGCAGCGCTGGAAAACCGCGCGACAAATCGAGGATGGTCGATTCGATGCCGACCTCGGCCGCGCCGCCGTCCAGCACGTGAACGCTGTCGCCGAACTCGTCGCGCACATGCTGCGCGGTGGTCGGACTGACATGGCCGAAGTGGTTCGCCGACGGGCCGGCCACGCCGCCATGGCCGCCGCGCCGCGCGCTAAAGACGGCCAGCAGCCGCTGCGCGACCGGGTGCGAGGGGCAGCGCAGCGCAACTGAGTCCTGCCCGCCGCTGACCGCGTCGGGAATATGCGCGGCGCGCTTGAGAATTAGCGTGAGCGGCCCCGGCCAGAATGCGTCGATCAGTTTCCGCGCGTCGGCCGACAGTGCTTCGACCCAGTAGCCAGGATCATCGCCGGGCGACAGATGCACGATCACCGGATGATTCGACGGCCGGCCCTTGGCCGTGTAAATCCGCGCCACCGCCTCGGGGTTCTCTGCGTCGGCACCGAGCCCGTAGACGGTTTCGGTCGGGAACGCGACCAGCTGACCGGCCGCGAGCTTGGCGGCGGCTTCCTCGATCGCGGCGTCGGGCGACATCGGCCAGGCGGCGGTCGAACGAGCGTCCGGGCTCATGGGGCAGGCTCCTCAGTCGAGCGGGATGCGCAGCAGACTCGCGCAGGTTTGCGCGGCCTCGAGCGCCTCGTCGAGCGTGGCGGCCATGAAGTTCACGTGTCCCATCTTGCGGCCGACGCGCGCCTCTTCCTTACTGTACAGATGCAGATGAGCGGCCGGCATCGCAGCCACTTGGTCCCAGGGCGGCGTGATCGGCTCGCTTTCGCCCGCGGCATCGGTGAACCAGATGTCGCCGAGCACGTTAAGCATGACGGCCGGCGAATGCTGGCGCGGATTGCCCAGCGGCAGCCGCGCCATGGCGCGCACCTGCTGCTCGAACTGGCTGGCCGAGCAGGCATCGACGGTGTAATGGCCCGAGTTGTGCGGGCGCGGCGCCATCTCGTTAGCGACCATCGAGCCGTCCTCGAGGATGAAGAACTCGACGCACAGCACGCCCACGTAATCGAGCGAATCGGCGATGCGCACCGCAGCCTGCTGGGCCGCGGCCGCGAGCGCGGCATCGACGGCCGGTGCCGGCACTACGGTCAGCGACAGGATGCCCTGATGATGGGTGTTCTGCGCAAGCGGGAACACGGTCGAGCGGCCGTCGGTGCCGCGCGCGATTAGCGCCGACACCTCGTACTCTAGCGGTAAGCGCTTTTCCAGCACGCAGGGCACGCCGCGCAGCGAGGCGAAGGCGGCGCGCGCCTCGGCAACGCTCGCCACGCGCACCTGGCCTTTGCCGTCGTAGCCCATGCGGGCCGTCTTGAGGATGCCGGGCAGCACCGCCTCGAGACCGGCATCCGCCAGCGCGGTAAACGCCTCGGCCGATTCGATCACCACGTGCGGCGCGACCGGCACGCCCGAGGCGGCGATAAAGCGCTTCTCCACGATCCGGTCCTGCGCGACCGCCACGCAGCGGCCGGCCGGCGCGACGAAGGTGCTGCGAGCCAGGAAATCGAGACTGGCGGCCGGCACGTTCTCGAATTCGGTCGATACCGACGCGCAGAGCTCGGCGAGCTCGGTCAGTGCCGCCTGGTCGTCGTAGGCGGCCCGCAGATGGCGGTCGGCTACCGCGCCGGCGGGGCTGCTTGCGTCGGGGTCAAGCACGGCGACGCGATAGCCCATCGATTGGGCCGCGAAGCAGAACATGCGGCCTAGCTGGCCGCCGCCGACCATGCCGAGCCAGGCACCCGGCAGGATCGGTGAAACCGGAGTGGAGTGTGCAGTCATGTCAGTGATCGGGCGCGGCGGGCCATCGTGGGGTTTGCTGGCCGCCGCCGGGGTGATCCAGCAGAAAGACTTCGGAGCCGCGCCGCTTACAGCGGCGGCACCATCGCGTGCGCGGTTTCGTTCTGGCGCACGCGGAACGCGGCGAGCCGGTTAGCGTAGTTGGTCGAGGTGCCGGCCAGCAGCGAGACCGCAAACAGGCCCGCGTTGGCCGCGCCGGCCTCGCCGATCGCGAAGGTCGCCACCGGCACGCCCTTGGGCATCTGCACGATCGAGTGCAGCGAATCGACGCCCTTCAGGTACTTGCTTACGACCGGCACGCCCAGCACCGGCACAGTGGTCTTGGCGGCCAGCATGCCTGGCAGGTGGGCGGCACCGCTGGCACCGGCGATGATCGCACGTAGGCCGCGCTCGCGCACCTTCTCCGCGTAGTCGAACATCTCGTCGGGCATGCGATGCGCGGACACGACCTTGGCCTCGTAGGGCACCTCGAACTCCTGCAGGATCGCGATGGCGTGCTTCATCACGTCCCAATCGGAACTGGAACCCATCAGCACGCCGATCAGCGGCGCGCTGTGAGTGTTGGCGGTCTGGACTTCACTCATCGTGGGACATTTTCTTCGTTATCGACGAACGGTGCTCGCGGCGTGCTCAGGCCAGCGTCTGGCCGGTGATGAGTTCGAGCGCTTCCTGATACTTGGCGCTGGTCTTGGCGACTACGTCGTCGGGTAGCTTTGGTGCCGGCGGTTCCTTCTTCCAGTCCTGTGTCTCGAGCCAGTCGCGCACGAACTGCTTGTCGAAGGACGGTGGGTTGGTGCCGACCTGGTACTCGTCGACCGGCCAGAAGCGCGAGGAATCAGCGGTTAGCGCCTCGTCCATCAGGTACAGCTTGCCGTGCTCGTCGAGTCCGAACTCGAACTTGGTGTCGGCGATGATGATGCCGCGCGTGGCGGTGTAGTCGACCGCCTCTTTGTACAGGTGAATCGAGATGTCGCGGATCATGGCAGTCAGTTCGGTGCCGATACGGCGCTCGCATTCCTCGTAGCTGATGTTCTCGTCGTGGTGGCCCATCTCAGCCTTGGCGGCCGGCGTGAAGATCGATTCGGGCAGCTTTTGCGCATTCTGCAGGCCCGCCGGCAGCTCGACGCCGCACACCGCGCCGCTTGCCTGGTAGTCCTTCCAGCCGCTGCCGGCCAGGTAGCCGCGCACCACCGCCTCGACCAGGATCGGCTCCAGGCGCTTGACCACCACGCCGCGGCCAGCCACCTGCTCGACCTCGTCGGCCGCCACCACCGATTCCGGGGCGTCGCCCGTCAGGTGGTTCGGGACGGTGTGCGAAAGCTTGTCGAACCAGAAATTGGCCATCTGGTTCAGCACGCGACCCTTGTTCGGAATCGGCTCGCCCATGATCACGTCGAACGCCGACAGGCGGTCGGTGGTGACGATCAGCAGCTTGTCGGTGCCGACCGCGTAGTTGTCGCGAACCTTGCGGCGACCGAGAAGCGGCAGCGAACGGAGGGTGGATTCGTAAAGGGTAGACATCGCCGTTTCGCAGAAAATGGGGACAAATAAAAAGGGGAGCACCGTTCCCCGTCGACAGGCCGGAACAGCGGCTGGACTTCTGGCCGGCACAGCCCGGAACCACCGGGCGACAAACCGATATGTTAGCGCACGAGTTCGGCGATCTTGTCCAGCGGAACTGGCTTGATCTTGCCAGCCTGGCCTTCGCAGCCGAAGGCCAGGTAGCGGGCGATACAGACCTTCTTGGCGGCTTCGCGCGCGGGCTTCAGGTAGTCGCGCGGATCGAACTTCGACGAGTTCTCAAACAGGTAGCGGCGGATCGCGCCGGTGATCGCCAGACGCAGGTCGGTGTCGATATTGATCTTGCGCACACCGTGCTTGATGCCTTCCTGGATCTCCTCGACCGGCACGCCATAGGTTTCCTTCATGTCGCCGCCGAATTCGCGGATTTCCGCCAGCAGCTCCTGCGGCACCGACGACGAGCCGTGCATCACCAGGTGGGTGTTGGGGATGCGCGCGTGGATTTCCTTGATACGCTCGATCGACAGGATTTCACCGGTGGGCTTCTTGGAGAATTTGTAGGCACCGTGCGAGGTACCGATCGCGATCGCCAGCGCGTCGCACTGGGTCTGCTTGACGAAGTCGGCGGCCTGCTCCGGATCGGTCAGCAGCTGCTCGCGCGTCATGGTGCCCTCGGCACCGTGGCCGTCTTCCTTGTCGCCCTTCATGGTCTCGAGCGAACCGAGCACGCCGAGTTCGGCCTCGACCGTCACGCCGATCGAGTGCGCCATCTCGACGACCTTGCGCGACACGTCGACGTTGTACTCGTAGGAGGCGACCGTCTTGCCGTCGGCCTGCAGCGAGCCGTCCATCATCACGCTGGTGAAGCCGCTGCGGATCGCCGCCAGGCACACCGCCGGTGACTGGCCGTGATCCTGATGCATTACCACCGGGATGTGCGGGTAGGACTCGACCGCCGATTCGATCAGGTGGCGCAGGAAAGCCTCGCCCGCGTATTTCCGGGCACCAGCCGAGGCCTGCATGATCACCGGCGCGTTGACCTCGTCGGCCGCCGCCATGATCGCCTGCACCTGCTCCAGGTTGTTCACGTTGAATGCCGGCAGGCCATAACAGTGTTCCGCTGCGTGGTCCAGCAGTTGACGCATTGATACGAGAGGCATTGTGGTACTCCATGAATGAAAATCGGTGCACCCTGATTAGCGGTGGCTGCTTGCCCCGGGCGAATTCGTGGGGCGGCATCTGCGGCCGAGCGTCGAGTGGGCGACATTTTATCGCGAAGCGCCCTGCGTTTAGTTTGGTTTCCGGGCGGATTCCGCAATTTGTTACGACTTCAGTTTCATGTACCACGAAAAGATGCAAAAAAAGTACCTCTGTTGAATTTCGAATGGGTGGTAAATTGCCCGATTTGCACGTGAGCGACGGTAGTCGTGCATAGCAAGTTGTTCGAGACGGCTTTGGGTATCAGCGATCCGTGGTTCGTGAACGGCATCGATTTCGTTGCCGATAGTCGCTTCCCACATCCAGAGATCGCCGGCGGCCATCCCGTGCACGACACCGTTGTCAAGCACTGCCGGCACTTGAACTTCTTCCAGCACGACGACCGCTTTCTCGAAGAGCGCACGCCTTGCATCAAGCTGCCTGACGGCCGCGTGACGCTCGTTGAAAACCCGAGTGGGCCAGCAAAGCTCAAGGGCTTTACGCTGCTGTTCGAGGCAATGGTGCTGATGCTTGCCCAGCAGATGTCGTTCACCGCAGTCGCCGGTACCGGCGGCGAGTCCTGGCATCAGGTGCACGCCATTTGCAAACGCTATGTCGAACTCGCGCTCGCCGAGATCGACCTGTCCGACATGACGAGCATTGCCGTCGACGAAACGTCCTACCAGCGCGGACACAACTACCTGACGCTCGTGGCTGATGCGCTCGAACGCAAAGTCGTGTTCGTGACCGAAGGCAAGGATGCTGCGACGATCGAAGCGTTCGTCGCAAGCCTGCGCGAGCATGGGGGAGGGCCCAAGCAGATCACGTCGGTCAGCATTGACATGTCACTCGCGTTCATCAAAGGCGTCGAGACGAACCTGCCGAATGCTCGCATCACCTTCGACAAGTTCCACGTCGTCGCTCATGCGTCGGAAGCCGTGGACCCAATGTGGCGAATCGAGCAGCGAACCGATCCGGAACTCAAGGGATTGCGATGGTCGCTGCTGAAGGATCGCGACCGGCTGACCGCCGCGCAACGCGCCGATCTCGATGCCCTGATCGTGAACGTCACGACCAAGCGGATCGCCCGCGCGTGGCGCTATCGCGAGCAACTTCGGGAGATTCTCGATCGCAAGCAGATCAACGTCGTCAGCGAAATGCTCGAGCAGTGGTGCGCGAACGTCATGCGCTTGGAGGTCGATCCGATGAAGGACGTCGCCCGCATGATCCACAGTCATGTCGACGGCATCGTCGCCTGAACCCAGACGCGTCGACCAACGGCTTCCTGGAAGCCATCAACGGACTCTTCCAGGTCGCCAAGCGAAAGGTGCGCGGATACACCAACCTCACGACCATGCGCACTATGTTGTTTCTGATCGCGGGCAAGCTCGACTTCTCGAAGATCAACCCACATGTCGCGTAACCCGCTCATTTTTCAAGATAGTCAGCTGAGAAAGTTGCGTGTCAGAAGCACAACCAGCAAGCCCGGCGGAAGCCGGAACCAGCCACCATGAAAAAGTTTAGGCAATGCTGATCAAGTTCACCGTCCCCGTGGTCCAGCCGTTATAGATAGGTGGATATGACCCGAGCAAGGC
>JAYFSB010000069.1:0-7565 GCA_040946865.1 Burkholderia sp. | reverse complement strand
CCCCCCCCCCCCCCCCCCCCCCCCCCCCCCGCCCCCCCCCCCCCCCCCCCCCCCCCCCCCCCCCCCCCCCCCCCCCCTCGCCGCGCTGCGCGCGCTGGTCGACGCGCACATGATTTATCGCGTGAAGGGTTTCGCGACGCTGCCCGCCACGCCGATGCGGCTAGTGATCCAGGGCGTGGGCGGTCGGTTCGACAGCTACTTCGACCGGCACCTCACCGAAGCGGACGGCGATATCAGTCGTTTCTTGCTGATCGGCAAGGATCTCGACGCGACCGCGCTGCAGACGGCTTTCCTTGCCGCGCTCGGCGACGCCGTGCAAGCGGCTTGAGGCGCGAAGGCATTCCGATGCATCTGCTGCGCACCACGCTGGGCGGTTTCGTCGACGACACGCAGGGCGTGATCCGCATCGACCAGCGTCCCGCCGAGATCGTGATCCTCAGCTCGGCGGATACCATGCTGTCCCTGCTCGCCAGTGCGGTGCCGTTGCTCGGCGAGAGTTTCCCGAGCCTGCGGCTGGCTAACGTCAGCTTCCTGCGCCAGCCCGCCTCGGTCGACTTCTACATAGATGACGTGCTGCAGCATGCGCGCGTGGTGTTGATCGACCATCTCGGTGGCGAGGCCTACTGGCCTTACGGGATCGAGCAGGCGGTCGCGCTGGCCGAGCGGCGCGGCCAGCAGCTGGCGATGTTCTCGGGCGACTTACAGGAAGATCCGAACCTGGTCGCCAAGAGCACGGTCGACCCGGCGCTGTGCCGGCAGTGGTGGCGCTACCTGCGCGAGGGCGGTGCTTGGAACGCGCAGGCCCTGTTGCGCAGCATCGCCTTCCACGCGCTCGGCATCGGCGAGGAACCGCCGCCGCCGCGGCCGCTGCCGGCCGCCGCGCTCTATCATCCGGCGCGCGAGCCGGTCGCGGTCGAGGACTGGCGCGCCCGCTGGACACCCGGCGCACCTGTAGTCGCGATCTTATTCTACAAGGCGCATTGGCAGGCCGCTAACACGGCCGTATTCGACGCTCTGATCGAGGCGCTCGAGTGCGAGGGGCTTAACCCGCTACCGATCGCCGTCACTTCGCTGAAGGACGCCGTGAGCCGCGAGGTGATCGCGCGACTGGCCGAGTCGGAGCGGGTGGCGCTGGTGCTCAATACCACCGCCTTCGCGGCCGGCTTGATCGACACGCCTTCGGTCGTCGAGCTGGCTGGCGATGCGCCGGTGCTGCAGGTGATTCTCTCGGGTGGCAACCGCGAGGCCTGGCTGGCCGGTCCACAGGGCCTGCACGCGCGCGACATCGCCATGCACGTCGCGCTGCCCGAGGTGGACGGGCGCATCGTCACACGCGCGGTCAGCTTCAAGGGGCTGGCCTATCGCTGCCCGCATACCGAGGTCGATGTGGTGCGCTACCAGCCCGACGCGGAGCGTATCGCCTTCGTCGCCGAGCTGAGCTGCCGCTGGTGCCGGCTGCGCACCGAGCCGAACGCGGGCAAGCGGCTCGCGCTAGTGCTGGCCAATTACCCGACCAGCGAAGGGCGCATCGGCAACGGCGTTGGGCTCGATACGCCGGCCTCGGCGCTCGGCATTTTGGCCGCGCTGGGCGAGGCCGGCTATACGCTGGCCGGCCCGCCGCCCGAATCGGGCGACGCGCTGATCGCGCGACTCACCGAAGGCGTGACCAACGATCCGGCCTCGCAGGCGATTCGCTCGGCGTTCCAGAGCCTCACGATGGATGCCTACCGGTGTCGCTACGCGCGGCTACCCGCGGCGGCGCGCGAGGCGATCGAGGCGCGCTGGGGCGCGCCAGAACAGGACCCGACGCTGCGCCACGGACGTTTCCCGATCGCCGGCTGGCGCGCAGGGCAGGTGTTCGTCGGGATCCAGCCGGCGCGTACGCGCGAGGCGAACGACTACGCGAGCTATCATGATGCCGCGATTGTGCCGCCGCACGCCTACCTAGCCTTCTACTTCTGGCTGCGCGACCAGTTCGCGATCGACGCGATCGTGCACATCGGCAAGCACGGCAATCTCGAATGGCTGCCGGGCAAGAGCGTGGCGCTGTCCGATGCCTGCTGGCCCGATCTGATCCTCGGGCCACTGCCGCATCTGTACCCCTTCATCGTCAACGATCCCGGCGAGGGCAGCCAGGCCAAGCGCCGTGCCCAGGCGGTGATCGTCGACCACCTGATGCCGCCGCTCACGCGCGCCGAGAACTACGGCCCGCTGCAGGACCTTGAGCGGCAGGTCGACGAATACTACGACGCGCTGATGGTCGATCCGCGCCGTGCCAAGCTGCTGCGCCGGACCATCCTCGACACCATCGTCGAGCACCGACTGCACGAGGAACTGAGTCTCGCCGAGCCCAGCAGCCAGGACGACGAGGACGCGCTGCTCACGCGCGTTGATGCCTGGCTCTGCGAGCTGAAGGAGGCACAGATCCGCGACGGTTTGCATACCTTCGGCCGCTCGCCCGAGGCGCGCCAGCGCCGCGACACGCTGGTTGCGCTGGCGCGTTTCCCGGTCGGTGACGGGCTGGGCGCAAACGCCGGCCTGATCGCTGCGCTCTCGCGTGACCTCCAGCTCGGTGCCGGTTTCGATCCGCTCGCGGCCGACTGGGCCGCACCCTGGCAGGGGCCGCGCCCGGCCGAATTGAGCGAGGTCGATCCGACGCTGTGGCGACATACGGGCGACACTCGCGAGCGGCTCGAATTGTTGGCGCAGCGGCTCGTCGCGGGGCTGGCCCGCGAAGGCGAAGACAAGACCGCTCGGCAGGAGCCCGACGACAAGGCCGCCGCGCTGCGTCGCCTGCGTGCCGAAGCCGGGCGCTGGCCAGCCACGCTGGCCGTGCTCGAGCGCGTCGCGCGCGATCTCGCGGGGCGCTTGGACGCCTGCGGTGCCAACGAGCTGCGCCACCTGCTGCGCGGCCTCGACGGCCGTTTCGTGCCGCCGGGGCCGAGCGGCTCGCCCTCGCGCGGCCGTCCCGACGTGCTGCCGACCGGCCGAAACTTCTACTCGGTAGACACACGCGCCGTGCCTACCCAGGCGGCCTGGTCGCTAGGCATGAAGTCGGCGCACCAGCTGATCGAGCGGCACCTGCAGGAGCATGGCGACTATCCGCGCGCGGTCGGTCTGTCGGTGTGGGGCACGGCCACCATGCGCACCGGCGGCGACGACATCGCACAAGCCTTCGCGCTGATCGGTGTGCGGCCGAAGTGGTCACACGGCAGCCACCGCGTGACCGACTTCGAGATCCTACCGATCGAGATATTCGATCGGCCGCGCGTCGACGTGACGCTGCGCGTCTCAGGCTTCTTCCGCGACGCCTTCGCCAACCTGATGCACCTGCTCGACGCGGCCGTGCAGGCAGTCGCCGAGCTCGATGAGCCGGCCCACCTGAACCCGATCCGCGAGCACGTGCGGCGCGACGCGGCGGCCTTGGTCGAGCGCGGCGCGAGTCCTGAGGAGGCGCGGCACCGCGCCGGCTGGCGCGTGTTCGGCGCGCGGCCCGGCAGCTACGGCACCGGGCTGCAGGAGATGATTGACCAGCGTAATTGGCAGAGCGACGCGGACCTGGCTCGGGCCTACCAGTCCTGGGGCGGTTATGCCTATGCGCAGGGCAGCACCGGCGAGGCCGCGCAGGACGCATTCGGCGCGCGACTCACGAACATCGACGCGGTGGTGCAGAATCAGGACAACCGCGAGCACGACCTGCTCGACTCGAACGACTACTACCAGTTCCAGGGCGGCATGGCGGCCGCGGTTCGTCATCTGTCAGGGTACCAGCCGGCGCTCTACCACGGCGACCACAGCCGCCCCGACGCGCCGCGCATGAACACGCTCGGCGAGGAGATCGCGCGCGTGATCCGCTCGCGCGTGGTCAACCCGAAGTGGATCAACGGCGTGAAGCGCCACGGCTACAAGGGCGCGGCCGAGCTGGCGGCCACCGTCGACTATCTCTACGGTTATGACGCCACCGCGCGCGTGGTGGCCGATCATCAATACGCGCTGGTCACCGACGCCTACGTCAACGACGCCGACACGCATGCCTTTCTCGAGCGGCATAACCCGCATGCGCTGCACGGCATCTGCGAGCGCCTGCTCGAGGCGATCCAGCGCGGTCTCTGGCAACAACCCGGCAACTACCGCGAGCAGCTCGAGGCACGCCTGCTCGCCGTCGAACAGCATCTGGAAGGAACCCGGCGATGAACTTGCACGACCCGAGCGGCGGTTTGCCGCCATTTCCGTTTCCCGCGCTAATCGGCCAGGCCGTGCTGCAGCAGGCGCTGCTGCTGGTGGCCGTCGATCCCTCGATCGGCGGTGTGCTGGTGAGCGGACCGCGCGGCACCGCTAAATCGACGGCGGTGCGCGCGCTGGCTGAACTGCTGCCGCAGGGCCGTTTCGTGACGCTGCCGCTGGGTGCCGCCGACGAGCACGTGACCGGCACGCTGGACTTGGCCGGCGCGCTCGGCGAGAACGCTGTACGTTTCTCGCCGGGGCTGCTGGCGCGCGCGCATCTGGGCGTGCTTTATGTCGACGAGATCAACCTGCTGCCGGACGGCCTGGTCGACGTGCTGCTCGACGCGGCCGCGAGCGGGGTCAACACGGTCGAGCGCGACGGCATCTCGCACACGCATGCGGCGCGCTTCGCGCTGGTCGGCACCATGAACCCGGAAGAGGGTGAGTTGCGCCCGCAACTGCTGGATCGCTTCGGGCTGATGACGGAACTCGAGAACTGTCGCGATATTGCGGAGCGCCAGCGCATCGTCAAGGCGCGGCTAGCCTTCGATTTCGATCCGGCGGGCTTCCGTGCCGGACATGCCGAAGCACTGGCCGCGCTGGCCGAACGGATCGGCTGCGCACGCGAGGCGCTGACGAGCGTGCAGGTCGACGACAGCGTGCATGAACAGGTCGCTGGGCTCTGCATCGAGGCCGCCGTCGACGGGCTGCGCGCCGACCTGGTGATGCTGCGCGCCGCGCGGGCGCTGGCCGCCTTCGAGGGCGCGGCGGCGGTGAGCACGGCGCATGTCGAGCGCGTCGCAGCCGACGTGCTGCGTCATCGCCGCACGCAGGCACCGGCAGCCGCCACCGCATCACCGCCGCCGGTGACGTCGCGGCAAGCCGACCAGCCCGCTTATGGCACCCACTCGCCGCCGCGCAGAGGTGATGCCTCGTCGGTCGCGCGGGACGATGCGCCTGGCGACGGCGGTGGCGCGCTGGACGGCGATTGGGGCTACCTGCCGCCCGCACCGGCCGGCCTCACGCCTGTGAAGGGCGTGATTCCGCTGCCCTCAAAAAAACGCTGAGCCATCGAACAACTGCCCCCGCCGCGCCAGGTAGCGGGGTTCGATGGCCGCACGGCAAGCTCCCAGCCCGGCAAGGCCTGCCCGGCTCGCGCATCGCTTGGTCGACGACGCTGGCCGCCAAGCGCGGCAGCCCGCTCGAGGCTGGCCATCTGCGCTTTCGGCCGCGCTCGGGCAAGCCGCGCCCCTTCCACTGCTTCGTGCTCGACTGTTCGGCCTCGATGCTCGACGGCGGCCGCTTCGCGCGCGCCAAGGGCCTGTTGGTCGCGCTGTTCGACGCTGCAGCGCGCGAGCGCACTGAGGTGGCGCTGATCGGCTTCGGCGGCAGCGGCACCGAGCGGCGCTTCGGGCCAGCGGTGCCGCGCTGGTGGAACGAGCGCTGGCTCGAGCCGCTGGCGGGTGGGGGCGGCACACCACTGTCGCAGGGCATCACGATGGCGCAGTCGCTGCTCGCGCAAACGGCGCGGCACCAGCCCGGCGCGCCGCGCACGCTCTGGTTGCTGAGCGACATGCGCACCGACGAGATGCCGACGCGACCGGCACGCGCCGACGAGATCCGCATCATCGACTTCGACGATACCGCCGTGCGGCTGGGCAGAGCGCAACGGCTGGCGCGCCGATGGGAGGCTTTCGTGCTGCCTGCCCGAGGATTTGATTTCTGGCTTTCTTGAAATTTGAGTGGGTTACGCGACATGTGGGTTGATCTTCGAGAAGTCGAACTTGCTGGCAATCAGAAACAGCATGGTGCGCATGGTTGTGAGGTTGGTGTATCCATCCGTGCGACTTTCGCTTGGCGGCCTGGAAAAGTCCGGTTGATGGCTTCCAGCAAGCCGTTGGTCTGACGCGTCTGGGTCCAGGCGACGATACCGTCGAAATGACTGCGGATCATGTGGGCGACGTCCTTCATCAGATCGACCTTCGAGTGCATGACGTTCGTGCACCACTGCTCGAGCATGTCGCTGACGACGTTGATCTGCTTACGATCGAGAATCTCCCGAAGTTGCTCGCGATAGCGCCACACGCGGGCGATCCGCTTGGCCGTGACGTTCACGATCAGGGCATCGAGATCGGCGCGTTGCGCCGCGGTCAGCCGGTCGCGATCTTTCAGCAGCGGCCATCGCAATCCTTTGAGTTCCGGATCGGTTCGCTGCTCGATTCGCCGCATTGGGTCCACGGCTTTCGACGCATGAGCGACGACATGGAACTTGTCGAAGCATTCGGCAGGTTCGTCTCGACGCCTTTGATGAACGCGGACGACATGTCAATGCTGACCGGCGTGATCTGCTCGGGCTCTACCCCATGCTCGCGCAGGCGCGCGACGAACGCTGCGATCGTCGCAGCATCCTTGCCTTCGGTCACGAACACGACTTTGCGTTCGAGCGCATCAGCCACGAGCGTCAGGTAGTTGTGTCCACGCTGGTAGGACGTTTCGTCGACGGCAATGCTTGTCATGTCGGACAGGTCGATCTCGGCGAGCGCGAGTTCGACATAGCGTTTGCAAATGGCGTTCACCCGATGCCAGGACTCGCCGACGGTACGGGCGACTTTGGTGAACGACATCTGCTGGGCGAGCATCAGCACCATGGCCTCGAACAACAGCGTGAAGCCCTTGAGCTTTGCCGGCCCACTCGGGCTGGACGAGCGCCACGCGGCCGTCAGGCAGCTTGAGGCGAGGCGTGCGCACTTCGAGAAAGCAGTCGTACTGGAAGAAGTTCAAGTGCTGGCAACGAAATTGATGTTGACCGTCAACCGCTTCGCAGCCGCGTCAAAATCGATGCCGTTCACAAACCACGGATCACTGATATCCAAAGCTGTCTCGAACAACTTGCTATGCATGGCTACCGTCACTCACGTGCAAATCGGGCAATTTACCACCCACTCAAAATTCAGCAGAGGCACTTTGTTAGACACAGAGAAGCCGGGTAGTCACAAAGGACGCCCGAACCATAGTTCTGAGTTCCGGGGTCGCATAGCAATCGTTCGCATGCGAGCCCGGTGTTTCAGTCGCCAAACTGGCCCGCGAGCATGGTCTGAATGCGAATCTGGCGTTCACCTGGCGGCACCGGTATCGCGCCAAGCAAAGGGCGTCAGAGGCAACGCTGCTGCCAGTGACGGTCGTGAGCGATATGAAGCCGGTCATTGCAGCGCCACCAATCAAACCGGAGAGTCCTTCGATCATACGCCACTTCCTGATACCGTTGTTGCCGAGCTCCATGCCCTGGTGCTCGAGCAGCAGGCATCGATCGAAGAACAACAAGCCTCGTTCGAGAAAATGGT
>JAYFSB010000068.1:0-7571 GCA_040946865.1 Burkholderia sp. | reverse complement strand
ATCAAAGGAATTTGTTGGCACTATGCCAAACATTCTACGGTATAGCTGTTATTCGCATTGCGGATGTAGTAGCTGCTTTTGACGACCTGAAATGCTAAAACAGGCATAAAATATTAACACCTTTTTGTTGAAATAATGTTTAAAAATGTATTTCAATAAATCATTTTTTGTTTGTGAGACAACAATATGCTCGTCAAATTTCTAATGTGCATATTTACCCATTCTGTTTTTGTACAACTTTATTTAATCCAATGTTTGGCATGTTTTCTCTCTCCGTTCTTTAATTTAGGTGGTGAGTGTGACAAAGTAAGTGTTTATAATGCAGTTAATAAAAAGCAGAGTTCATGATTAATACAAATTATAAGACAAAAATATTGCTAAGTCTAAAAAAAAAATTAATTATTTTGTCTTGTTTTATTTTCAACTAAAAAACAGCAAAAAACATGCATGTGCATTGTATGTTTTCGTTCATATTGCGAACAAACTGATTAGAACTAGAAACTCTTTCACAATAAAGCAACAAACTCGTCAAGCGCAAAAATAGTGTGTTCCAAGCTCAATCGCTGTAACTTTAGAAGATAATAAAAAGCAAAAAGTAGTAATACTGCACTCTCGGCTGAAAAAAAATATTGCAAGAACAAATCCTAGACGATAAAGTTACAAAACTCAATGGCAAGTAACACTATATAGATGAGGCTTGAATTACTGTAAAACAAAAACATTTACAGATCAAAGTTCTACGACGTACAATAATTTTTAAAAAACATTTTGATTTTGACTGTGAATTTGACGTTTATAAAAAAAATCTAAAATTTCTGTTTGAACTTTTAAAAACTATGTTTCATGTTTTGTGAGACACGTCAACACAAATTTCACAAATTCTTTATTGATGACATGAGCTGTTTTTTTTTTTTAAATTTTTTTTTTTTAAAATAAAAAAAAAAATAACAAACAAAAAAAAAAAAAAACCCCCGGGGGGCGGGCGGGGGGTTTTGCGGTGGACGACGGATCTAAACCGGGCTTCAGCGCCGCCGCGCCCACCACCAGCGATCGAAGCGCCGCGTGTAGTTTAGGTCGACGCCCTGGAAGGTGCCGCCATAGGCCGACACGGCCCAGAAACGCGACAGGTTGAGGGTCGCCTTGAAGGCATTGCTGGCCGACTGCAGGCCCTGCTCGTAGCCGAGCACGAAGCGCTCGTTGATCGCCTTCGAGAGCTGCACCACCTGCGGATCGGTCAGGCCTACGTCACTGCGGCCGATGGTGAACTCGTCGAGGCCGACCGTCTGCGCCACGCGCTTGCCGGTCGCGCTGCCGAGCAGAGACAGCGCGGTGGTCATAGTGTTTTGCTGGCCCAGGTTGTTGCCCTGGTCGGTGCCGTGTCCGAACAGCAGCCAGGACAGCTTCTCGTTGTTGGCCACGTTCGGCTCAGACACCAGCTTGGCGGTCGGCGACTGCACCGTGCCGGTCATCTGCACGCCGGCCTCGACCTCCTGGTTGCGGCGCATCGCGAGGATGTTGAGGCCGGGGTTCGCGATCGGCCCGTTGAAGGTGAAGAAGCCGTTTTCGATCGACAGCTTGCGGCCGAAGGTGGAGTAGGTGGAGCCCTCGGTCACGCGCACGTTGCCAATCGCGCGCAGCGGCGTACCCGGCGCGCTCATCACGGTAATGGTGCCACGCAGGCCGAAATCGGCACCATGCCCCTTGACGCGGAATTGGTTGCCAAGGTCGATATCAACGTTGGTGCGCGGCCCGAGCGCCGGGACCGGCTTCTCGCCAATCGACTTCGGCACGCCGACCATCGTCCTGACCTCGCCCGACACGGTGCCGTCCGGGCGCACGAGCACCACGTCGTCGGATAGCGAGGGTGCCGAAGATTCCGGCAGGTCGAATAGCGCACGCTCGACCGTGAACTTGCCGTCGATCGCGAGCTGGCCATGCGGGCCGTCGTTCTTCACGCTCGCGCTGCCCGACAACGAGAGCTTGCGGTCGAGCGAGGTGAACAGCTCGAGTTTGTCGGCCACCACGCTGGCAGCCAAGGCCGGCGCGTTGCTGTCTAGTCGCACACGGCCCAGCGCACGCAGCGTGCCGTCGGCACCGTGGAATTCGACCTGCTGGAAATCGACCAGGTTGTCGGTCAGCTTCACGCGCACGATGCCATCCTTCAACTGCATGCCATGGTCGACCAGCGCCACCGAGAGATTGTCGCCGGTCAGCATGCCCGCCAGGTTCGACTTGACCGGCGTACCGTTCACGCTGAGCCTGAGCGCCGCGTGCCCGTCGAACAAGTAGCTCGGCCCGAGCAGGCCGCCGGTGATGCGCAGCGCCGGCAGGTCGACGTCGATCTTGCCCGACAGCGGGCCGTTCTCGGCCACGCCGATCACGCCGTCGCGCATCGCGAACGGAATGCCGAGCGTCGCGTCGGCGGTGCCGATCCGGCTAGCCTTGGCATGCAGGGTGGCATTGAGCCGGTTGCCGGCGCCGAATTCAGCGCGCGCCTCCAGTGCCGTGATGCCGGGCGAGGCGATCCCGCGCCCGGTCTCGATCATCACGTCACCCGCGCGGCGGCAAATCTGCACGTGGCCGCTGACGCTGCCGGCCAGCGTGAGGTCCCAGTCGCCATCGAGCACGAGGTCGGTGCGCACCGGAGCGCGTTCGCCGGCCAGGAACTCGAGCACCTGCAGGGCGCGCGCGATCGACAGGTTGCTGAGCGTGCCCGCGGTGCGAATCGTGCCGTGATCGAGCGCGAAGCTGCGCAGCGTGAGCACCGTGCCCTCGATGGTCAGCTTGCTGGTGCCCAGTATCACGCGATCGGTACCCGCCGATACCGTCAGCGGCGCATCGAGCGAAACCGCCGGCGTGCCGCGATTGACCAGCTGCGAGACCGTGCCGTTCCAGCGGCTCGTGCCACCCGCCTCGACCAGGCCACCCGCCGCGGCCACCTGCAGGTTGATCACGCGTCCTTCCGCATTGTCGAGCGCCGAGGCCTGCAGCGTGTGCCGCGCGCGCGTGCCGGCCAGTTTCGCTTTGACCGATTTCAGGTCGAGCGAGCCGAGCGCCAGGTCGCTGGCATCGACCGTCAGCGACAGCGTGCCGTTCGTACCGTCGCGGATCTCGGCGCTGCCCTCGGCCGAGCCGATCCGGTTGCTGCCGATCACCACGCCGGTGGCCCGGTAGTCGGCCGCGAGGTTTAGATGAGCGATGCTGCCAGTCACCTCGCCGTGCGCAGCGACCAGCCCTTGCAGGCCGAAACCGAGTCGGTCCAGCTGCGGGGCGTCGATCTCAAAGCGCAGCCGGTCGTCCGGCGCACCGAAGCTGCCATTCAGCGAGACCTGGTTGCCCGCCACCGACAGCTCGGCCGTGCTCGGTAACAGGCGCGTGCCGGCCAGTTGTACGGTGCCCTGCCCCATCATCGACACACCGTCGTAGACGCTGTCACCGAACCGAAACTGCAGCTTGTTCGTGAGGGCCGGAGCGAGTGCGCCACTCGCCGTTAGCGTACCATTGACGCGCGCATCGACGGGCCGGCCCGAGCGGGTCGGCGCACCGCGCTTCATATTGCCTGCCGCCGTGGCCTTGGCCTTGCCGTTCGCCTTGCCTTTCGACGCGGTCGAGCTGCTTGAATTCAGCGTCGAGAAGGCCAGCGGATTGAAATCGACCAGGTTCGCCTTGAGCTCGTAGCTCGAGTTCTTGTCGTGCTTGAGCACGCCACTTAGGTCGAAGCGCCCCTTGCCCGCCGACACGCGCGCACGCTGGATAGTGGTGGCGTTTGCATCGGTCGTGACATCGGCGCTTAGGCCTAGCGTGAGCTTCGGATCGCTCAGATTGACCGTGGCGCGCTGCGAGCCGCCATCGAGCGTGCCGGCGACCAGGCCGCCCAGCCGCATCGGCCGTACCGCGTTAGAAAACAGTGTCGGGTCGAGATTCGCCAGCTTCAGGTCGAAGCGGCCGCGCGACGCGGCGAGCGCGCCGCCGCCCGTCACGCTGCCCTCGCGCAGCACGCGCATCACGAAATCGTCGATGCACTGCGTGTGGGCGTCCAGGCGCAGCCTGGCGTGGATGTCGACTAGCGGGATCTTGCCCTCGGCCAGAGGGCCGGGCGCGGCATTGACCACCGACAGCGTGCCGGCCACTACCAGCGGCGGCTTGCCCGCGGCGGCGGCCGAGCCGGTGGTCGCGGCAGAAGTCGGGGACGCTGCCGCGAGCCGGCTGCCCAACACCGCTGTCGCCGGCGATGCGGCACCCGCCGGAGCCGCGAGCGCGGCGCGCACCGCCAGGTCGGCCTGCGGCACGCCCGGCGCAAGCGCGCGCGGATTGACGTGATCGAAGGCCAGCGTGGCGCGCGTGAGCCGCACCGCGCCGAACGGCGCAGCCTCCACATGGGCGTGTCCGACGGCTAGCTTCATGCCCGAGGCGTTGAGATCGAGCACTAGCGCCTTGAGCGAGCCCGATAGCGTGGCATGCGCATCGACCTGCTCGTTCGACACCTTGCCCGAGTAGCCGGCCGTGCCGGCGATCGCGAATGGCCGCGCGCCGTCGAGTCGCACGTCGGCCGTCAGTGCGCCGAACGGCGTATCGAGCTGCTCCAGAGTGAGCGCGTGATGGCGCCCGTCGCTCTGGCCATGCGCGAGCAGCTTCGTCAGCTCGGTGGTCGAATCCGTCTCGTGGATGCACAACGTATCGAAGCGCAGCTCGCGCAACGTCACCTGCAGCGGCAGGTGCAGGTTCTGGGGCAGCTTAGTGGGCGTGGTATCGGGCGGCGGCGTGACCGTCACGTCGATGGTGCCCGCACGCAGGTAGTCGAGCGTGAAGCGCAACGGCGCACGCGTCAGCGCCCAGCGTCCCTCCACATGATTGATCTGCACCTCGATGCTTTTGCCGCCGGGCGTGAGCCAGGCCAGCTTCGAGATCCGCACGCCCTCGGCCAGCGAACTGCCGTCCTCCAGCGTGCCGGCCAGCCGCCCACCCAGCACGGCCACGGCCGCCTTCCAGGCCAGCCGGGTGCCACGCTCGGTCATCACCGCCGCGGCCAGCGTGCCGGCCAGCAGCACCACTACCAGTAACAGCACGCCGATGCTCCAGGCCAGCGCGCGGCCGAGCCGACACCGCCTGCGCGGCGGCGGGCGGGGCTCGTCGTGCGGTGGTGGCGGGGAATCGTGCTTGGTCATACTGGAATCCGGAAAACCCTCGTCAGAATGCGATGCCGAGCGTCAGGTAGGGACGCACGCTGCAATTGCGCAAGCCGTAGGCGAGGTCGACATTGACCGGCCCGACCGGACTGCGCCAGCGCGCGCCGAGCCCGACGCCCGGATAGAATACCCGCTCACCCCATGCATCGGTGGCGGTGCCGATATCGAAGAAGGTCGCCGCGCCCCAGTCGTGGTTGAACCAGTGCTGGTACTCGGCGGTACCCGTCATCAGGTACTTGGTCGGCAGCACCGCGCCGTCCACGCTGTTGCCGATGCTCTGGTAGCCGTAGCCGCGCACCGAGTTCGAGCCGCCGGCGCGGAACAGCAGCGAGGCCGGCACGCCGGCCGAGCCGCCGCTGGTGAACGCGCCGCCCAGCTCGACACGGAAGAAGATCAGGTTGCGCCTGCCGATCGGGATGTACTGCTGGCCGCGCGTATACCCGCGGAGGAAGCTCTGGTCGGTCAGCACGCCCTTCACGGCGAAGCCGGCCTCGGCGTGGATCAGGTTGCCCGAGCGCGGGAACAACGGATCGTCGACGTTGCGGCGCGCCCAGGACCATTGCGGCACCAGCGCACGGCTGGTGGTGGTCGGGCCGGTGCCGTTCTGGTCGAGCCGGTCCTGGTAGAACATGATCGAGTGGGAGTAGTCGATGTTCTGGCTGGTCTTAGTGCGCTGCACGCCGACCCGTGCGCTGTAGATTCGTACGTTCGACACGTTGGTGTTGGTGTACAAGGCCAGCACGCTGTTGGTCCAGCCACGCGGGCTCGGCGGCATCGACAGTTGGACCTGCCCGTATTGCTGGATCTGGTCGATGCGCCCCGACACCTGCAGTGGCCAGGCCGCGCCGAAGGTGTCGAGATAGGTATAGGAGCCCTGGATATGTGGCCCGGTATCGGTCGCGTAGCCGGTCCCGCCGCGCACACTGTTGTAGGGGTACTCGCTGACCTTCACATGGACCGGCGTGTCTTCGGGCTTGCTGGTGTCGTCGCTGACGTCGATTGCCACGCTCGCATAGTAGGGCGTGTTCTGCAGCTGGCGCTGCAGCTCGTTGATGCGCTGTACGTCGTAGATCTCGCCCACGCCGAGTGGGTTGACATTGGTGACAATCTTTTTAGGATAGCGCCGCACGTCCGACACGTCGAGCGCGCCCATCGTGAAGGTCGGCCCGCTGTCGAAGGTCACCGCGAGCTTGGCGGTGCGCATGCGCGGATCGATGCGCGCCTGCGAGCTGACGATCTTCGCGCCCAGGTAGCGATACGACTGCAGCTGCTTGAGCGCGTCATTTTTGGCGCCGTCCCAGCCCGACTGCGTGAAGGCGTCACCCTCGTGCAGCGAGAAGGCCAGCTGCGCGGCGGTTTCCTGCTTCGGATCCTCGGTGCCGACTGGGCCGTTGAACTGCAGGTCGATGCCAGCCACGTCGGTGCGCGGGCCCGGATCAACCTTGACCGTCACCGAGCGCTTGCCGTCGCGGTTGCGCACGTCGGTCGAGACCGCCGGCGAGAAGTAGCCCTCGGTGGCGGTCAGGTCGCGCACCTGCTGGGGCATGGCGGTAATCAGGAACTCGAACTGATTGTCGGAGATATCGTCGTGCTTGGCGAAGCGCGAGATGTCGAGGTGCTGCTCGAGCAGCTTGCGCACCGAGCGTGGGGCGTCGATGTCGACGCGGTACTTGGCCCAGGCCGGCAGCGCGAAGCTGGCCGCCAGGCAGCCGCCCAGCGTCAGGCGAACCAGGCGCGGCAGGAACGAAAAGCGGGAAAATGGCGACGGCACCTGGCTGGCAGGCATCGCCTTGCTGGAAATGATCGCCTCGGCACCCGAGATCGCCTTGCGGTGGGCACGACGCGTGTTGGGTGGAATGGCCGGCCCTGTCAAATACCGCCCCTCGGAAATTGATCGGATGAAAAAACTGCCTCTGTTGAATTTCGAGTGGGTGGTAAATTGCCCGATTTGTACGTGAGTGACGGTAATCATGCATAGTAAGTTGTTCAAGACGGCTTTGGGTATCAGTGATCACGTGGTTCGTGAACGGCATCGATTTCGACGTGGCTGCGAAGCGGTTGACGGTCAACATCGATTTCGTTGCCGGTAATCGCTTCCCGCATCCAGGGATCGCCGGTGGCCATCCCGTGCACGACACCGTTGTCAAGCACTGCCGGCACTTGAACTTCTTCCAGCACGACCGCCTTCTCGAAGTGCGTACGCCTCCTCGCATCAAGCTGCCTGACGGCCGCGTGGCGCTCGTCGAGCTCGAGTGGGCCGGCAAAGAGCTCAAGGGCTTCACGCTGCTGTTCGAGACCATGGTGCTGGTGCTCGCCCAGCAGATGTCGTTCACCGCAGTCGCCCGTACCGTCGGCGAGTCCTGGCATCGGGTGCACGCCATTTGC
>JAYFSB010000067.1:0-7586 GCA_040946865.1 Burkholderia sp. | reverse complement strand
ATCAAAATTGGATCGGCGTTTGCCCAACTCTTATCTTAATATTATAGAGGAACTCTATGAACAAGATGATCTTGACGCCTCCTGTCGAGCAAAATGTAAAGTAACGTGGGGGCAAGTGGTATACAAAACAAGAACAAATTTGTTAAGTTAATAGCTTTTTTAATCTAATTGAAATAGTTTTTTATAGTGTCTTGTTCAAAAGTATCGTGCTGTATCCGTAGCTGTTTTAATATGCCATATAAAAACAAAAACCTAATTACAAGCGTGAAATTTATCGTTTCCCTGCAAGTACTCTGAGTTCAGAATGGATAACTCTTAAACGTCAACAATGGATGATTGCGGTGAAAGCATTACAATTTCATGAGATGCTCAGAGAAATATCCTATCATGCATTATACAATATCAATTTTTATATTGTAAACATCGGAAACTTTGGTTTGAGCGACAACTGAGCAGGTTATGGTTGAATGTTTATTTGAATGTTCAGTTTCTACAACATTCAAAACGTGTCTTGATTCGAATTTTTTTCTCTTTATGTCATTTTGACACCTAACAAGGGTATTTTTTACGGGCAAGAATTAAATTTTAATTGTATTTTGCATTATTAATTTTAAGTAAAACTATTTAATACACTGTTTACATCACTATGCTTTACATTTATAACACCAGGGCGCTCCACTTTCAGCAGTAGTGCTGCCTCGACAGTTCTTTCTCAATCCCTATTTGCCTCAACACGTATTTTGACAAGTTGTGTAGGCCGCTTAGATGCTTATCAAGACATGCTCATCGAGCATGTGGTGGCTTATAATTTTAGATGTTTTCGCTCTATCCGACTTCCGGGCACGAACAACGCGGCAGTCGTCCCGTCTTGATCTTATCGCCCGTCGAGTTCAACGAAGCCACAAAACTGCCGGTCATCTTGCCAATCACCAACAGCGGTGAGTTCGCCCGCCGCTTAGGCTTCGCCGTTCCCGTAACTGGCATCAAGACCACCGGCATCGTGCG
The DNA here is from genome assembly GCA_040946865.1 of Burkholderia sp. Lineage (GTDB taxonomy): Bacteria > Pseudomonadota > Gammaproteobacteria > Burkholderiales > Burkholderiaceae > Burkholderia. Next base: position 6,581 of record JAYFSB010000067.1, on the reverse strand, counting down.
ATGTGACCAGCCGCGAGTGATCGACCTAGCCACCCGCCACGCCCGTAAGGTGGATACGTTGCCTGCACCGCTCATGGATGAAGTGCTGGCGAAGGTCGCCACACTTTTCCAGTGAAATTCTTTGGAAACCAAATCATGAGTTCTCGCCTTTCCACTATTGCTGAAACAGCCCGCTTGGAAGCCGCCACGGAGACGCTAGCCGAGTACATCGGCTACCTGAACAGCGAGATCGACGCCGAGCAGGACAAGGCTGAACCGAACGCTGGACGCATCGAGGCGCTAGAGCACGAGCTGGAAATCGTAGTTGACGAGCGCCGCGCCATTACGCCCGATAATCTCGGCCTGATTAACCGGGCCTTGTATGTCTACGCGCCCCTGCTCAAACCGATGCACGGGTGACGCGTAATGGATGACAACCGCTTCCAACTGAGTCCGCGCAAGCACGCGACCATTTACGAGAAGATCGAACGGCATCACTTCAAGAACACCGCGCCGGCCGACCACCCGCAGGCAATCATCTTGGGCGGTCAGCCCGGTGCCGGCAAAAGTGGATTGCTCGAAGCGAGCAAGCAAGGCTTTGCAGACGCAACGTCGTCACGATCAACGGCGACGAGTTGCGCTACTACCATTCGCAATACCTTGCCATCCAGAAGGCCGACGAGCGCCGTTTTGCCGAGCTGACCGACCCGCATGCGCGGCCGTGGACGAAACAGCTATTCGACCGCACCATCGAGACTCGCCGCAACGTCGTGTTCGAAGGCACGATGCGCGAGGCCGGCCCGATTACCGACACGATGCGCCGCCTCAAAGCGGCCGGATACTATGTCGTCGCCCGCGTGATCTCGGCCAACGAGCGCGATAGCATGGCCGGCATTCATCGCCGTTACGAGGAACAGAAAGCAGCCAAGGGCTTCGGCCGCTGGTCGAACGTGCAGGCCCACAACGATGCCTATAAGGGCATGCCCGCAACGCTCGAATACATCGAACGTCACAAGCTGGCCGACCGCGTACAGGTCTATGACCGCAAGGGCAACGTGCTGTACGACAACGAGCTGCAGGGCAGCGAATGGAAACAGCAGCCGGCAGCAAGAACCGCCGTCGAGGCTGAGCGTAACCGCCCACCGACGCCCGAGGAACACCGGCAGCACGAGTCCGAATGGACAACGATTCTCGCCATGATGGCCGCCCGCCGTGCCGATGAGCGCGAGATCGAGCGTGTGCAGGAAGTGGCTCGCCAGTACAGAGGATTGGAACGCCCGGAGCTTAAGCCGGTCGAGTACGAGCGCCAGGACTACGGCCGGCAACAGCCCGAGTTGCGCGCCCCCGAAACCGGCAAGGCCTACCAAGGCACGATTGTGTCGGCCGACGACAAGTACGTCATCCAGTCAGTCAGGGAAGCCGGCCGCGAGCTGCTGAACGCCAGCGCGAACGTCGAGATTCGCTACCCATACAACCGGGTCGGCATCGTGAAGGAATGGGGAGCAAAAGAGATTCAAGGGCCGGCATCCAATGGCATCGAACCCAAGGATTTTGGCAAGAGATAGATGCAAGCGGCGAGGTTGAAGGAGCCGCCCTACAACCCCGCCTAACCCGTGCGAACTTGTACAAGGAAACAGACCATGTGGCACATCCGTAGGGCTGTCAGCATATTCTAGCAAAGGGGTGTGGCCACGTCTGCGAAACGCAACCGCAAGCGACCAATAAAAAATCCCGGCCGGAGCCGGGATTAAATTCCAATGTTCAACCCCTCATCAAGAGGGGCTTAACGGTCGGAATTGTAGCAGCCGTGCGGTTGTAAGAACAGAGACGAGGAAGGACGTTTGAAATGAAGAAAATCAGCGAACTAACCGCCCAACTAACACCGACCGAAATGCTCCAATGGCGCGAAGGATATCGGCACCACCTAGAATCCAGAGGCATCCCCCCACATTCAGAGTCAGAATTGGCGAGCAGGGTAGCTTATCGGCCCGACCTCTACCCTACCGACTTTGGCACTCCAAACCTGTCTTTCCAGCTCGCACCGGTAGAGCAAACTGCCGATGCCAAACCGTCACCGCTAACCGATTCCCGGCCGGCCAAAGTGCGGGCAGCCAAGGCAGCGAAATCCAAGGCCGCAGAACCGACCGTTATCGCGCGAAAGCCCAAGACCACGCCTGCCACCGCACGCGAGGCATGCTTGATTAAGACGGCCGCTGAGATCGCGGCCGAGCGTCCGGACGACGACGACCGCGCCTACATGCATTCGATCATGTGCCAAGTCGGCTTGCCACGCTCCAAGGTGGACGGCACTTCGTTCGAGCGACACTCGGGCGGCGCAGCGCTACTTGTTGAAGCGGGTAAATTATGGGACGGCAAGCAGTTCGTGCAACAACCAATCCCCTACGGGGCCATGCCGCGCCTAATGTTGGCGTGGATGAACACCCATGCTGTTCGGTTCAACTCGCCAGAGATTCCGGTAGGCGACAGCGCGAGTGAATTTCTGCGGATGCTCGGTCAAAAGAACATCACAGGCGGCGAACGGGGCACCTTCACCAATTTCCGCAAACAGGTACAAGCCTTGTCCGCCTGCCGTATGACCTTGGGCTTCAACGCGAACGGCCGCGCCCACACTTACGAGGGCAAGCCCATCAAACACTTCGAAGCATGGATCAATCTGGGAGAGAAGCAGCGCGCTCTTTGGCCCGGTTCCGTGACGTTTTCGCAAGACTACTACCTGACGCTCAAAGACCACGCCGTACCACTCGACCTGCGCGCCTTCATGGAGCTGAAAGGCTCGGCGCTCGATCTTGACGTGTACGCGTGGCTTGCCCAGCGCCTGCATCGCATCGAGGGCCGGCCGGTCGTGCTGTATTGGACAAATTTGCGTGATCAGTTCGGGCAGGAGTATCAGGGCAAGGAAGCCGACAAGGACTTCAAGAAGAAATTCCTGGCCTCACTCCGACGCGTGCTTGCCGTCTACCCCGATGCGAAGGTCAAGCAGGTGACAGGCGGAATCATGCTGATGGCTTCGCCCCCGCCGATACCCTACAAAGGCTCATAGCACACCGCAGCGCTGGCGACAGCCCTTGGCTGTTGCCAGCGCAGAATCTGACCTCTTTTCAACACAGAATCAGACCCCCTAAACCGATAGGTTATTGCCTTTAGTTTTTGCCTATATATCTCTCCGATAGTTTGGGCTGTGGATTTGTGGACAGTGCGCTACGCGCACCAGCCCGCAAGCGCGGCTTTTGCCCACACTGCGCTTTCCCAACCATGTTTTTATAGATTCCCCTGAAAACCGAAAAACGCACGGCTTGGCTGTATTCGAGGCACACGAAAAAAGGGAAGCGCCCGGCCCGTAAGAGGCAGGGGCGCGGTGTCATTATCCACGGGACGCCAACGGCGGACGGTGGGTAACAGCATCCCCTTTTCCTTCATAGAGCCACGGACGCTCATCGCCTCGAATGCAGCCTTGCCAGTCCGATTTCTCGCATGCGAGAAAATGTATTGACGACGCGTTGTCGGTACACTATACCGACAACACAATATCAATAATACCACTTCCAATGTTCAACCCGATTTCATGAGGTCGATTACCCATGCGAGCAAACCACTCACTCAAACAACTGGTGGAAGCTGTCATGCTGACCCTGACGGTAGGCAATCAGAAAGGCGGCGTCGGCAAGAGCACGTTCAGCGTGCATCTTGCCTTCCGCGCGGCCGAACGAGGCTATCGCGTCCTGCTGGCCGACATTGACGAGGGCGATATTTCCGAAGTTTTCGCGGAGATCGAGGAAGGCGACAACACCGAGTACCTGAAAGCCAGCCACCTGTTCACGGGCGAGATCGACGATCGCAGGCCGCGCCAAGTTCACGAGCGCATCGCACTAATCGAGGCCGACGTAGATGTGCTCGACGTGGACGACATGCCGCTCGAAGTCATTTCACGGCCGCGAGCATCGCTCGGCCAACTGGCCGCCGATTACGACATCTGCATCATCGACTCCCCACCCAACTTGCAGCGCCGCATGCTCGGCGCACTGGCCGCTTCGCACGCCGTTGTCTCGCCGTTCAACATTTCGCCGTTCTCGTTTGCACGCATGCCGAAGCTGCAAGCCACGATTGCCAACGTGAAGTCGGAATACAACCCTGACCTGCGCCATCTTGGCTTTCTGCCGAACATGGTCAACAGCAAGTCGGTGAACGAGATCGAGGCTTTGCCCGAGCTGCGCGACGCCTACGGCGAACTGATTTTCGATGAGGCCATCATCGCCCGCGCGTGCGTCGCTACAGCACTCGCGCAAGGTCGCGCGGTTTGGCACCACGCACGCAGCGGCAACCAACGTGCAGCAGCAAAAGAAATGCGGCAGGCGTGCGATGCCGTTCTGGCCCGCCTTGGCTTGAACTAAGGGAGTCCCGACCATGAGTGCATTCGGAAACAAGATTAGCAAGCTATCGCAAATTCAGAAGCAGGGCGCAGCTGCCGCTTTGCCGGGCGAACGCATCGAGGAAATCGACCCGGAGCTGGTCGATTGTGAGAAGCAGATTCGGAGCAAGGACAACCCCGGCTTCACGGTTGAATCGTTGACCGAACTCGGCAACGACATGAAGCGCGACGGCCAACATGAGCCGGCCGTGCTGCGCAAGAACCCGGAGAAGCCGGGCCGTTATCTGATGGTGGCAGGCGAGCGCCGTTGGCGTGGTTGCAAGATCGCCGGCATCAAGCTTAAGGCCGTGGTGCGCGACATGGACGACGAGCAGGCGCGTCGAGTGCAGCGGGCCGAGAACATCCAGCGCGAGAACCTAACACAGTTCGAAATCGCGGTTGCGCTGCGCGATGACAAGCAACGCCTAGGCACCTTGGAAAATGTCGCGGCCGAGTGGAACAAGGGGATCAATTGGGTAGCCGAGCGCATCAAGTTTCTTGAGGTAGTGGAAACGGACGGTCACGTGAGCCAAGCCGTTGCGGCAGGCGTGACGGCCGACATTACTGCCGTCAATGACCTGCACCGACTTGAGAAGGCCGACCCAGCCGCAGCCAAAGCCGTGATCGAGCAGGCCAAGGCCGACCCGAACACCAACGTGCGCAAAGTGGTGCGCGACAAGCTGCAAGACGCGAAGCCAGCCGCAAAGGAGAACGGCGGCAAGGCCGGTTCTCGCATGCGAGAACCCGAGCCTGCCACGCCGGAAGTAGACCCTCGCCAACAAGGCATGTTTGACCACGAGAAGCAGTGCAAGCCTGCACTGCTCGACCCCGAAGCGGCGCAGCTTGTTGCGTTCGCGGCCAAGCAAGCAGAAACGCTTTGCGCAGAGGTCAGCGCCCTTTCCAAGATGCTGCAACAGCGCCCGGATGTGGTTAGCGCGCTAGGCGATGCGCTGCAAAGCGTCGTACATGCACAGACAGAGCTGTTCCGCACTCACCATGCACTGGCCGTACTGGCGAAGCCCGAGTGAACAACTCCACGGCGGCCTAGGAAGGTCGCCGTGTACTGATCGAGGTTATTTATGCAGTTCCAGACACTTTCCAACTTTCGTCTAACCGAGGACGAGTTCGAGCAAATCGCCAGCAAGAAAAAGATGATGGAGCGCAGCCTGCAAGTTGCGCGTGAGATCGTGGTCGAAGGGCGTGGCGTAACGGAGGCTGCCGAACAGTCGGGTATGAGCAAGCAACAAGCGCTTGAGATCAAAAAGAGGTTCTATGCCGGATATATGGAGAACCTTCTCGTGCCGCCCGATTGGGTTAGGGCGTCCGTGTGTGCGCCACAAGACATGCTTGACCAGTTCTTGGCCGAGGTCGAGCAGGAACGCATGAAATATTTCTCGCAAAAAGGCTAGGCCATGGCCGGTATCGTGCTGCGTGCGCGTTGGGAAACGGCGCAACGATGGTACGAGGTCGAGCTTGCGCATGACTTGTTGGGCGATTGGGTTGTGATGCGTCGATGGGGCAGCAAGGATTCGCACAGGCACGGCGAAAAGCCCGACTTGGTTTCCGGCGAGACAGAGGGCCGGCACGCCATCGAACAGATCCACCGGGCGCGATTTCGGCGCAAACCGGCCTATTGGCGCGTCTACTAATTTCCAATCTTTCTCGCATGCGAGAACTAGCGTTGCGGCCACCCGCAAGCGGGCACTAAGACCGGGATAAATCGCGCCCACGGCGTCCGCTCAACCCGGCCCGCGTGCGGGCCTGCCGTGATTCCTTGTCGGTTTGCCAAGGCCCATTTGGTCTACAGGAGATGGGGCTTGCCCGCCCTTTGCCCGCCGATCCGCTTATTATGTAATCCAATCGCAAGACGCCGGCGATAGGCATAATAAACCTATTTAAGTATTAATGTAGTGTTGACGGTACACTATACTATAATCATAACAAGAGTAACACAAAGTACCTAGTTCCAGTGTTCAACCTCAATCAAATAGGAGTGCCAAAAATGGCTCTTGCATCCAAGTTCCGCAATATCGCCGCGACCCGTTCCGACCGTCCGCTGCCAGACGGCGAAATCATGCGCGTGGCCCCGTGGTCCAGCTGTTATAGATAGGTGGATATGACCCGAGCAAGGCAAACGAAAATGAAACAGCCAACGCTGGCGGTGGCGACTGACGAA
>JAYFSB010000066.1:0-7608 GCA_040946865.1 Burkholderia sp. | reverse complement strand
ACTGCACCCTCGTCAGCCGCCACCGCCAGCGTTTGCTGTTTCATTCTCGTTTGCCTTGCTCGGGTCATATCCACCGAGCTATAACGGCTGGACCACGGGGACGGCGGACTTGATCAGCATTGCCTAAACACATTTTTTCAAATGTAAATATCGCCTAACAGCGATGCCGAGTCGACGCTCGACACGCTGCGCAGCGAATTCGCCGCCGCTCGCCGAGCGCTTCGCGATGCACTGGGAGATGCACGACGCGCTGAAGAAGTCGCGCGTGGAGTGACCCTGGTCTCGAAGATTGGCCATTGCCTGAGCGACCTGCTGTTCCGCTATCGCACCGGCTAACTGCCGATCGAGATCGCCGCGATCGTCTCGAACCACAAGGACTTCTACCAGCTGGCGGCCAGCTACGACGTGCCCTTCCATCATTTCCCGCTGGCCGCGGGTGTCTCGGCCGAGGTCGCGCAGGAAGCGCGCGTGCTGGAGGTGATCGGCAAGCATTTGACCGACCTGGTGGTGCTGGCGCGCTACATGCAGATCCTCTCGCCGAACCTGTGCGAGCAGCTGGTCGGCCGCGCGATCAACATCCACCGCTCATTCCTACCCAGCTTCAAGGGTCCAAGCCCTACTACCAGGCCTTCGACGGCGGCGTGAAGCTGATTGGCGCGACCACGCACTACGTGACGACAAACCTCGACGAAGGTCCGCTCATCGAGCAGGAAGTCGAGCGCGTGGACCACAGCATGAGGCCGGAGCAGCTTACCGCGATCGACCGCGACGTCGAATGCGTGACGCTCGCATGCGCCGTGAAATGGCACGTCGAGCATCGCATCCTGTTGAACGGCATGAAGACGGTCGTGTTCCGTTGAGACGAGGCGGGGCGGCCGCGAGACGACGGCCGCCCTCAGATCAGGCACAGCGTGGCCAGCTCGCGCTTGATGTAGGCATAGAAGATCGGTGCGGCGATTACGCCAGGCACGCCGAAGGCCGCTTCCATCACCAGCATGGCGAGCAGCAGTTCCCAGGCCCGCGACTCGATCTGGCCGCCGATGATGCGCGCGTTCAGGAAGTACTCGAGCTTGTGGATCGGAATCAGGAAGGTCAGCGAGGCGATTGCGGTGCCCACGCCCGCCGACAGCGACACCGCCACGATCAGCGTGTTCGAGATCAGGTTTCCGATCACCGGCAGCAGCCCGACGATGAAGGTCACCAGCACCAGAGTCTTGGACAGCGGCATCTTCACGTGCACCACCGGCAGCACCATGAGCAGGTAGATGGCGATGAAGGTAGCGTTGATCGCCGAAATCTTGATCTGCGCGAACACGATACGGCGGAACGCTTCCGTGAAGGTGCCGACCCGCGCCAGCAGCACCGTGGTGAGCGGGCGGCGCGTCTTGTTACGATCGACGCCGATCGCGATCATCGCGCCGATGATCATCCCGAACAGCACATAGCCGAAGATCCGCGCGGCGCTTTTGCCGCCCTGCTGGAGCTGGCCCATGTGCTTGGACATCAGGCCAGTGGCCTTCAGCTTCATCTGCGCGGCATCCACCGGCAGCACGTTGGCGACCCAGTCCGGCACGCGCCCGCGCGCCTGGTCAACTAGCTGCATGACCTGGCCCATCAGACTCTGGAGGTTCGGCACGGTATGCTCAACATGGTCGATCACGGCGGCGGTGAGCCCAGCTAGGCCGCCCACGATCACCACCGACAGCAGCACCACCGCGAGCCAGCGTGCGCGCGCGCCCGACATGTGGCGCTCGATGGCGAGGGCGATGGCGTGGATCAGCTGGTAGACGAGCAGCCCGGCCAGCAGGCCGGACAGCAGATGGAGATGGAGCACCAGGAATAGGCCGGCGACGGCGAGGAGATAGCTGCCGATCTCGATTGCCGATAGCTTTGGCAGGCTGAAATCGCTAGTCAGCCTGACACTGTGCAGATGAGGTTCGCGTGTCGTCTCGGTTTGCTTCTCCATGAGGTTTCCTGTTTCCGGCGAATTGGTTGGTTCGCGCGCTCGTGGGCAGGCGCACGCCATCCATCCGGATATTACAGTATAGCAACGATTGGTGACCGAAAAAGCCGGTGCAGATACCGAGTGACGGGGCGGAACGTGCGATAGCGGCGGCGGGGCCGGCCGGCGTGATTCCGGCTGGACCGGATCGTGTGGCGGATGCAGAGGTGGCTTACTTCTTCTTGTCGCGCTTAAGCAGCGGGGCGAGATAGCGGCCGGTGAAGCTGGCCTTAGTCTTGGCGACCTGCTCGGGCGTGCCCTGGGCGATGATCTGGCCGCCGCCGGCACCGCCTTCCGGGCCCAGGTCGATGACCCAGTCGGCCGTCTTGATAACGTCGAGGTTGTGTTCGATGATCACCACCGTATTGCCCTGGTCGCGCAGCCGGTGGATCACCTCCAGCAGCAGGGCGATGTCGTGGAAGTGCAGGCCGGTGGTCGGCTCGTCGAGAATGTAGAGGGTTCGGCCGGTATCGCGTTTGGACAGTTCCAGCGAGAGCTTGACGCGCTGAGCCTCGCCGCCCGACAGCGTGGTGGCCGACTGGCCCAGGCGGATGTAGCCGAGGCCGACGTCGAGCAGGGTCTTGAGCTTGCGCGCCACCACCGGCACCGCGCTGAAAAACTCGTAGGCGTGCTCGACCGTCATGTAGAGCACTTCGCTGATGTTCTTGCCCTTGTACAGCACCTCCAGCGTCTCGCGGTTGTAGCGCTTGCCGTGGCAGACGTCGCAGGGCACATAGACGTCAGGCAGGAAGTGCATCTCGACCTTCAGCATGCCGTCGCCCTGGCAGGACTCGCAGCGCCCGCCCTTGACGTTGAACGAGAAGCGGCCCGGATCGTAGCCCCGCTCCTTGGAGGACGGCACGCCAGCGAACAGCTCGCGAATCGGCGTGAACAGGCCCGTGTAGGTGGCCGGGTTCGAGCGCGGCGTGCGGCCGATCGGAGACTGGTCGACGTTGATCACTTTGTCGAAGTGCTCCAGCCCCTCGAGCGACTCGTAGGGTGCCGGCTCCGCCGAGGAGCCATAGAGGTGACGCGCCATGGCCTGGTAGAGCGTGTCGTTGATCAGGGTCGACTTGCCCGAGCCCGAGACGCCAGTGATGCAGGTCAGCAGGCCGACCGGCAGGTCCAGGTCGACGTGCTTGAGGTTGTTGCCGTGCGCGTCGTCGATCCGCAGCATGCGATCCTCGTCCGGCGCGATGCGCTCGTCCGGGTACTCGATGATCTTCTTGCCGGCCAGGTACTGGCCCGTCAGCGAGGCGCTGCTGGCCTGCATCTGCTTGGGCGTGCCCTCGGCGATCACCACCCCGCCGTGCTCGCCGGCACCGGGGCCCATGTCGACCACGTAGTCGGCGGTGCGGATCATGTCCTCGTCGTGCTCGACCACGATCACCGAGTTGCCGAGGTCGCGCAGGTGCTTGAGGGTGGCGATCAGGCGATCGTTGTCGCGCTGGTGCAGGCCGATCGAGGGCTCGTCGAGTACGTACATCACGCCGGTCAGGCCCGAGCCGATCTGCGAGGCGAGCCGGATACGCTGCGCCTCGCCGCCCGACAGCGTTTCGGCGCTGCGCTCAAGCGAGAGGTAGTCGAGGCCGACATTGTTGAGGAAGCTGAGCCGCGCGACGATTTCTTTGATCACCTTGTCGGCAATCTCGCGCTTGGTGCCGTCCAGCGTCAGGCCGTCAAAGTAGCCGAGCGTGTCGCGCAGCGGCCAGCCGCTGACTTCATAGATGGCGCGCGCCTGCTCGCCGCTGCCCACGCGCACGAAGCGCGCCTCGCGGCGCAGGCGCGTGCCGTCGCAGGACGGGCAGGGCTGGTTGTTCTGGTACTTGGCCAGTTCCTCGCGCACCGCAGCCGAATCGGTCTCACGGTAGCGGCGCTCCAGGTTCGGGATGATGCCCTCGAACACGTGCTCGCGGATCGAGGTGCGGCCGCGCTCGTTGATGTATGAGAAGGGGATGGTCTGTGTGCCCGAGCCGTAGAGCATGATCTTTCGGACCTTCTCGGGCAGGTCCTCGAAGGCCGCGTCGATGCCGAACTCGTAGAACGCCGCCAGGCTCTGTAGCATCTGGAAGTAGAACTGGTTGCGCCGGTCCCAGCCCTTCACCGCGCCGGCAGCTAGCGACAGCGAGGGATGGGCCACCACCCGCTTCGAATCGAAGAAGGTGATCTGGCCCAGGCCGTCGCATTCCTGGCAAGCACCCATCGGGTTGTTGAACGAGAACAGACGCGGCTCGAGCTCCTGCAGCGAATAGGAGCAGATCGGACAGGCGAACTTCGAGCTGAACAAGTGTTCTTTGTCGGTATCCATCTCGAGCGCGATGGCGCGGCCGTCGGCCAGGTGCAGCGCCGTCTCGAACGATTCCGCCAGGCGCTGCTTCATGTCGGCGCGCACCTTCAGGCGGTCCACCCCCACGTCGATGGTGTGCTTGTCGTTCTTTTTCAGCTTAGGCAGCGACTCGACCTCGTAGATCTTCGCCATGCCCTCGTTAGCCGTGCCGCCGCCCGAGCGCACTCGGAAGCGCACGAAACCCTGCGCCTGCATTTCCTCGAACAGCTCGGCGTGCTCGCCCTTACGGTTCGCGACCACCGGGGCAAGAATCATCAGCTTGGTTTCCTCCGCCAGCGCCAGCGCCGCATCTACCATCTGCGACACACTCTGCGCCTCGAGCGGGATCTCGTGGTCGGGGCAATAGGGCGTGCCGACACGTGCGTACAAAAGTCGCAGGTAGTCGTAGATTTCCGTCACGGTGCCGACGGTCGAACGCGGGTTGTGCGAGGTCGCCTTCTGTTCGATCGAGATCGCCGGGGAGAGCCCCTCGATCAGGTCGACGTCGGGCTTCTCCATCAACTGGAGGAACTGCCGCGCATAGGCGGACAGGCTCTCGACGTAGCGTCGCTGCCCTTCTGCATAAAGGGTGTCGAACGCGAGCGACGATTTGCCGGATCCCGACAGGCCCGTAATGACGACCAATTTGTGGCGAGGCAGGTCGAGATTGACGTTCTTCAGGTTGTGGGTGCGGGCCCCACGGATACGGATCTGTTCCATGAATCTGGTGAAAGAGGAGGAAACCAAACCTGTTACTATAACGTCTTTTCGAGACCATTGTTTCAGGCTCCCAGGCCTCGATTCTGCCTGCAGCGGAGCGAGTTCGGTGCACGTGAGACGGCACCCTCGCCGGTGCGTTCGGAGCCGACTGGATTCCCGCTCAATACCGACACAAGCTTCCCCCGATGTCCAATCCATCAGCTTCCCCTGTTCGCATGAGTCCCCCCGAACTGCGCGCGACCACCTCGCTCGCGGCGATCTTCGCGCTGCGCATGCTGGGGCTGTTCATGATCATGCCGGTATTTTCGGTCTACGCGAAAACCATCCCTGGCGGCGGCAACGTCTTGCTGGTCGGCATCGCGCTGGGTGCCTACGGCGTCACGCAATCGCTGCTTTATATCTTCTACGGCTCGGCTTCCGACCGGTTCGGCCGTAAGCCCGTGATCGCCTTTGGGCTGCTGGTGTTCGCGCTGGGTGCCTTCATCGCCGCCTTCGCCCACGACATCACCTGGATCATCGTCGGGCGCGTCGTGCAGGGAATGGGGGCTGTATCCTCGGCTGTGCTGGCCTTCATCGCCGACCTGACCTCGGAGCAAAACCGCACCAAGGCGATGGCGATGGTGGGCGGCTCAATCGGCGTGTCGTTCGCGGTGGCGATCGTCGGTGCGCCGATCGTGTTTCACTGGGTGGGCATGAGCGGCTTGTTCACCATCGTCGGCGTGCTGTCGTTGCTGGCGATCGTGGTGCTGCTGTGGGTGGTGCCCGATGCGCCGAAGCCGGTGCACGTGAAGGCACCGTTCTCGGAGGTGCTGCACAACGTTGAGCTCCTGCGCCTGAACTTCGGCGTGCTGGTGCTGCATGCCACTCAGACCGCGCTGTTCCTGGTAGTGCCGCGCCTGCTGGTGGATGCCGGCCTGTCGGTGGCCTCGCACTGGCAGGTGTACCTGCCGGTGATGGGGCTGTCCTTCGTGACGATGATGCCGGCCATCATCGTGGCCGAGAAGCGAGGGAAGATGAAGCCGATGCTGCTCGGCGGCGTAGCGGCTATCCTGATCGGTCAATTGCTGCTCGGCTCCACCCCGCATACGATTGTGATCGTCGCGGCCGAGCTGTTCGTCTATTTTCTCGGTTTCAACATCCTAGAGGCTTGGCAGCCCTCGCTGGTATCGAAGCTCGCGTTGGGCTCGCACAAGGGCGCGGCCACCGGCGTCTACAACACCACGCAGTCGATCGGCCTGGCTCTGGGCGGCTTGGTGGGTGGCTGGCTGCTCAAGACGGGCGGCACCAACGAGGTGTTCTATGCCTGTTCGGCCCTGGTGGCGGTCTGGCTTATAATCGCCGCCAGCATGAAGCCGTTGCCGCGCAAGGCCTGATGGCGTCGCTTCGCTGCCGTTTCAGGCCGCGGCCGCCGCGGCGGTTCCGCCCGGCCGGCATCGAATCTTTTGGAGAAATACATGGCATCCGTCAACAAGGTCATTCTCGTCGGCAACCTGGGTGCCGACCCCGAAGTGCGCTACCTGCCGAGCGGCGACGCAGTGGCGAACATCCGCCTCGCGACGACCGATCGTTACAAGGACAAGGCCACCAACGAATTCAAGGAAGTGACCGAGTGGCACCGCGTAGCATTCTTCGGGCGGCTGGCCGAGATCGTCAACGAGTACCTGAAGAAAGGCTCGGCGGTGTACATCGAAGGGCGCCTGCGCACGCGCAAGTGGCAAGGCCAGGACGGCCAGGACCGCTATTCGACGGAAATCGTCGCTGACCAGATGCAGATGCTTGGCAGCCGCAGCGGTTCGGGTGGTGGCGGCGGTGACGATGGCTACAGTGGCGGCGCACGCAGTGGCGGTGGTTCCAGCCGTCCGAGCCAGTCCCCCAGCGACGGCGGCTTCGACGAGATGGATGACGATATTCCGTTTTGACTTTTTCCGAGCGGAAACGGTAGAAGAGATGAACCCCGCCTTGGTGCGGGGTTTCTTTTTGTTGCAAGCGATCGATAAACTCGCTCTTACGGATTTGACGGCAGCGAGGTACGCCTGGCATTTTCATGCGATCTGGAGATGCCATGGATGGGGATGCCCATATCGAGGCGGCGGACCTTGCAGGCGTAACGTTGTCGTCGTACGCGAGGGAGCACGGGCTTGCCATGCAGGTTTTGTATCACAGGTGCGCCGCCGGCGAATGCGAGACGAGGAGGCACGCAAGCGTGCGGAGCCGAGCCCAGAACCGTCCCCGGCGGTGACCACGATGCGAGAAGCGCGGGTGTGGGTGCATTTGCCCAACCGGGTAAGCGTCGAGCTGCTGGTCGCGATGATGGACGCGTTGGGGAGGACGGCATGTTCCGCTTTGACGAAGAACTGAAGGTGTACCTGCATCGCGACGCCGTTGACTTCGCAAGAGCATCAACGGCCTGTCAGTGCTGGTAGAGCGTCGATGAAGCGCAACCCCCGTTCGGTCGGGAGCTAAGGCAATGCTGATCAAGTGTTTGCATTCGTGATGTCGTCAAGCCTGCGAAGCGCATCGATCATGAACGAAGTTGTCCTGGTTTGTTGTCGGTCGTCCT